>DATJPX010000136.1:0-10795 GCA_035506155.1 Anaerolineales bacterium | reverse complement strand
AGAATCAAGCTTTGGGATTATCTGCGTGACTCCTGAGAATTTAAATTCCCTATGGATTCAGTTCGAAGCTGGTGCATTATCGAACTCAATAAAGAAGGCCTATGTATGCCCATATTTATTTGGAATGGAAAAGAAGGATTTTACGAATGGCCCGTTAGCGTTTTTTCAGGCTGCCAAAGCCGATAAGACAGACACCAGAAAGTTGTTGATGACAATCAATGCCGTATGCGAAGCTCCCTTGGGTGAAAAGCAGTTCGATATTGCATTTCGCCGGGGGTGGCCCGAATTAGATCGGCGATTGAAAAAAATCCCTGCTGAAAGGCCATTGCCTCTCCAATGGACAACCATGAGGGGACTTTCTCTTTCCGAAACGATCGAACGAGTTGGACTCACCGATATAGAGAATCGTGACGACCAATTATATGAATTACCTCCAAACCGCTTTTATGAGCAAGCGAAAAGGGAAGTTTTCATCGCTGGACCCAGTTTGTACATGACCTTCTTAAAACACGTCAACATAATTCATAGCTTATTGGCTACAAACAAACAAGTTTATATCATGATTTTGCATCCAGATTCTGAAGATATTCCCTGGCTTACCAAAAAGGAAAAAAGAGGCATTCGTGATGATATCAAAGCCACCCTCAGAACAATTAAGGAAGAAGGACTGTTGCAAAAGAAATCCTATTTTCACATTAGATTTGTTCGGAAAGTGCCACCATTTATCGGTGTGATGATTGATGGAGATATTTCCCCTAAATCTGCGATACCTATAGATATTGATGGACAAGTCCGTATCCAACCAAACAATATATACGTAACAGGTCATAAGGGACTTATCATCCAATTGAAGAAGATCCCAGCACTGAAGGATCGGCCTGCTGGACCGTTCGATTTTTTCTCTAGCGATTTTCGCCAGCTTTGGACAAATGACGCAAAAGAATATCCGATCTTCTTTAAAGAATAGTACGATAAGGAGAAATAAGAATGGCAGACAGAAAGGATTTTGTTTGGAACGGGCCTGATGGGTGGTGGTATCAGCCAGGACTCGAAGGTGAGCTAGGCGCAAGAGTCTATTTCTGGAATAATTTTCAGGGCAAGATATTACCCCTTTTACAAAACGAATTGGATGACGGTTGGAAACCGATCACAGAAATTGGGCCATCAGGTTTTAAACTCCGCGATTATGAAGTTACCAAACATACCTTCGGGGTTATGAATGTGGTTCTCTGGTTTATTACTTTAGGGATTTCATTCATTTTCGATCTACTTTCCGGCTTCGGTGCATACAAAGTAAGACGTTATGAAGTAGTAGAATTTCGAGCTACCTTGACAAGGTAACGAACGCCTGCTCCTTTCCGACCTTTTCTTTCGACGTTACATACCGCCTAATTTCTTGGGCTTCTCTTCTTTTTCTTCTTCGGTCCTGTCTTCATTGGGCTTTGGCTCGACTTTTAGTAATGCGACCAAGGCGTGCGTGAATCCAATCCGATGGGGAATCTATAGATTACCCGCGATTCATGAACTTAGGTTATATTTATTCTGTGCCTTGGCAATCACCAGTGTATTTGCTGGTGTCATTCTAATGTAGTAGCAATCATTGAGAAACAGTGCGATAATTCTTAGGAGGTTTGCTTATCTATCCATCGTCAACGAAAAAAAGGTATTAACTACATCATCTAAATTTTTCCCGTCAAATCAACAGACGGCCCAAGAAAAGAGCGGCGCTTTTCTGCACCGCTCTTAGTCGGATGAAAATGAGAAAAGTATTATTAGTACCAACACCCCCATGACCAAGGATCTTTGGAATTACCTAGTCGCAATTCGCCTTTTGGATTCATTTGTCTGCAGGCATTGTAAAGGTTGAACGTGTAAATATTAGCGCCGTAGAAATAGCCCAGCCAATCGCCCAGACCATCTGCACGATTTTGCGGAGCCAGAATGCCTGCATAACGCTTACACCGCAAGGTAAAGGCATTTTTGGAATCGACCGCATATACGTCATAATTACCTGGTTTTAAGTCGGGTAAGCGGTGACCGTCAGCCTGGTACACCCTGCGGCAAATGCCCGCCAGGTCAAAGCCGTGAAATTTCGGCGATGCCGCCTGGGTAACCCTGAGATCGCGCAAACCAGCGCCAGTGGTCTGGGTGGGTGCAAAACCCATTGTACTGATCGCTAACAGGAGAATGGCGACCGCACGTATGAATTGCATTTGATAAGTATTGGCGTTCATTGGTTTCTCCTTTTTGAATATGGTTTTCATTGACGTATTTAGAGTACATCCATTCTGAATGAAATGGTGGAAAAAATTGAATGACACAACCCGAATCCGAAGATCTTCAAGAATTTCAAGATTTTCATGAATTTGAGAGAAAAGTTGGTTACCTCATCAAGAAAATCCGCCTAGGCCTAGGTATAAGTGCTCAAGAATTGGCCGCGCGTTTGAATTACGACCCATCTTTAATCTCCAAAGTTGAAAATGGGAAAAACATCAGTATTACCTTCATCGATAAGCTCCTTCTCTTGAATGATCTCGATGAAGCTGCCAAAGCCGAATTGAATCATTGTAGGGAAATTTTGGATAACTTAAGAATCCAAAATGCTCAAAATGAGACAGGTGGATTCATTAACGCCCACAAAGAGCAGTCGATAAAAAGAATAGATAAAACTGCAAGGCTAAAGCATTTGCAAGTTGCAGGAGTTCTTTTCCTTGCACTTGCAATAATTGCAGGAAGCACATGGTGGTATTCATCAACTCATAAAAAACGGCACATATTAGGAACCATCGACTTTGGCTTGGCATGCATCGAGCAATACCCGGATGATCCCGATGTAAGTTTTGTCTTGTTCAATGAGCACAATGTCAATTCTTGGAAGTGTAAGTTGACCAAGAATGGTGTCGAATATGCTGTAGATATTGATGCGATGACAGCCTGCAGAGCACAATATTCAACTGGTGCGATTGCAGCATATAAAGATCCAAACGACGCTTATTCTTGGTATTGTTATCTGCCCTAATCATCGACTTCATAAAGAGCTTCCCGAATCAATCCTTCCTCCCATGAAATGGATGACAGGAGAAACCATCATGAAACCTAGGACCCTGCTGCTTGCCTTCGTCGCCGCCGTCCTGGCCGCCTGTGCGGGTCCGGCCCCCCATCCATCCACCCCAACGGCGCCCCCCTGCCGGAGGGCGCCGTGGTCATCTCCGACGCGCCCGGTAGGCTGATCGGCGGGACGATGTACGGCCACGGGGGGCGGTGATCCTGGCCAGCCGGGTCGGGCTGCCCCAGGCGGAATGGGACCCAGTGGCCCGGGACTTGGCCGCCGAGCTAGACAAGGTCTACCGCCCTCTGACCGAAAAGGGCTACCAGCCCGCTGCAGGCCCAGGCAACCTCCCAGCTCGGGGCCAACATGCTGGATACGCCGGGCTAGGGCCTGCGCGCCCTGCTCGTGAAATTCCTCGAGACCTGCGCGGGCCGCTAGGCCGCAGGGAAAGGAAACGACCCTCATGACAACCGATCCACTCTTTCGCATGACCGTCCAGGACGTCTTCAGCATCCGGGACCGCGGCACCGTCATCACCGGCAAGATCGAAAGCGGCGCCCTGAGTGTGGGCGACGAGATCGCCATCCAGCGCCAGGGGACGGCCCGCAAGGCCGTGGTGACCGGCCTCGAATCCTTCCGCAAACAGATCGGGCAGGCGAGCGCCGGCGACGAGGTCGGCGTCCTGCTCCGGGACGTCACCAAGGACGATGTCCGCCGCGGCGACGTGCTGGTTGGCTCCTCGCCCGAGTTCACCTGGAAGCCCTAGGCGGCCGAGGCGAGCGACCTGCCGAACTACTTCGAGGCCCAGGTTTGGAACCACGCCCCCTGCTCGCCTACGGGGCCGGGGTGAGACAGGATGAAAGGAACGACATGATCACAGGCGCACATTCCATCATTTACAGCACTGACCCGGAGGCCGACCGGGCCTTCCTACGGGACGTCCTGGGACTGCCGCACGTCGACGTTGGCGAGGGCTGGCTGATCTTCGGGCTCCCGCCCGCCGAAGTCGCCGTCCACCCCGACGAGCGGGGCGGACGGCAGGAGCTCTACCTGACCTGCGCCGACGTTGCCGCCTTCGTCGGCGAGATGGAAGGCCGGGGGGTCGCCTGCAGCCCGCTCCAGGACCTGTCGTGGGGGCGGCTCACCCGGATCAACCTGCCGGGCGGCGGGCAGCTCGGGGTCTACCAGCCCCGTCACGCCCGTCCGTAGGAAATCCCCGGCGACATGCGCGATCCCTTCCTCTCCGCCCCCTACGTCGACGACCTCCTCCACCAACCCGAGGCGCTGCGGGACACGCTGGCGGCGCTGGCCGGGGCGGACTTCGCCCCTCTGGCCGAATTCGGCGACCGGCTGCGGCGCGGCTCGCTTCGCCGGGTCGTCCTGACCGGCATGGGCGCCTCCTTCCACGCCCTGCACCCGCTCCTGCTTGGCCTGCTCGCCCGGGGCCTCCCCGCCCAGATGATGGAAACGGCGGAGCTCGTCCATCACGCCTCCGGCCTGCTCTCGGCCGATACGCTGGTCGTGGCGGTCTCCCAGTCCGGGGCCAGCGCGGAGACCCTGCGCCTGCTGGAGCGGACTCCCCGGCCGGTCCTCGCGGCGGTCACGAATACGCCCGGCAGCCCGCTAGCCGGAGCGGCCGGGGCGCTCCTGCTGACCCGTGCAGGCTCCGAGACCACCGTCTCCTGCAAGACTTACCTGGCCGCCCTGGCGGCCCTGGCCGTCCTGGAAGCCCTGCTGACCGGGGCGGACCCCGCCGAGACCCTGGCCGGGCTGCAGGGCCTGCCGGAGGCGGTCGCCGGGTACTTCTCCGGATTGGAAGGCTACCTGGATCTCCTCGCCGGGCCGCTGGCAGGCGTGACCTACCTGGCCCTGGTTGGACGGGGCGCCTCCCTGGCGGCCGCCGGCGCCGGCGGGCTGATCGTCAAGGAGGCCGCCCACTTCCCGGCCGAGGGGATGAGCTCGGCCGCCTTCCGCCACGGCCCGCTCGAGATGGCCTCCCCGCAGACCTTCGTGCTGGTCTACGAGGGCCGGGACCCCACAAGGGCGCTCAACCGCGGCCTGGCGGCGGACATCCGGGAGGCCGGCGGGAAGGCCGCCCTGGTCGAGAGCTCCCCGGAGCTGGGGGTCTTCCACCTCCCGACCGCCCCGGCGGTCGGGCTGCCCATCCTGGAGATGCTGCCCGCCCAGGTCCTTTCGCTAGCCCTGGCCCGGCTGCACGGCCGCATCCCCGGCCGGTTTTCCCACGGCAGCAAGGTGACAACCCGCGAGTAGCACCAGGCATCCAGGCGCAGAAAAAGCAGGCGCGGAATTTTCCGGGCCTGCTCTGTTTTGAGGGCGATGCGCCTGCGGCCGCCGGGCCTTAGGCCGGGAGGGCCGTACTTTGGGAGGCTTTGGCCGTCTCCTCGCCGGTCACCTCCCGCCCGAGGCGGTCGGACAGGTAGATGGCTTCGGAGATCAGCATGGTGTTGAGGGCCAGCTCGGCGGTCGGCAGCAGGGGCGCCCGGCCCTGCAGGGCGGCCACCCAGTGCTGCTGGGGCGTCTCGCCGGGGTCGCCGGCGGCGCGCAGGTCGCGGGTCCGCTGGGCGAAGGCTCCCAGGTCGACCGAGCCGTCCACGTTCAGGTCGCCCAGGCTTTGGAAACAGCCGAAGGGCTCCAGGCGGATCCCGCCCCGGCTCCCGAGCAGGACACTGCCGTCCATGCCGCCCAGGTGGATCGCCCAGGCCTCGAAGATGTCCAGGGTGACCCCGCCCGCCAGCCTGACGAAGCCCAGGCCGAGCTCTTCCACGTCGTAGCCGCTGGCCTCCCGGCGCGGTTCGTCCATGCCGGTTTCCTGGTAGGTCCTGCCCGAGACCCGCTCGACCGCCGGGTTGCCCAGCAGGTAGAGCATGCTGGCTAGGTGATAGACGCCCATGTCGTAGAGCGCCCCGCCGCCGGCGTTCTTCTTCTGGACGAAGGGCGGGCTGCCGTAGCCGTCCACGTAGGGGCGGCCGCGCCGGCGGAACCCGACCGAGCGGGCGTGATAGATCTTCCCGGGCCAGCCCTGGTCGATCAGGGCCCGGGCGGCCTTGGTCTCCCAGGAGAACAGGGTCGCGAGCTGGATGGACAGCTTCAATCCCAGGGCCTGGGCCGATTGGAACATCTTCTCGGCGTCCCGGTAAGAGCCCGCCATGGGCTTCTCGCAGTAGACGTGCTTGCCGGCCTCCAGGGCCGCCACGCTGACCGGCATGTGCAGGTTGTTGTGCAGGCAGATGTCCACGGCCTGGACCTCCTCCCGCCGGAGCAGCTCGCGAAAGTCGCCGTAGACCTGCCCGATCCCATATTTTTCCCCGACCGCCCGGGCCCGCTCCGGGTCGGCGTCGGCGATCGCGACCACTTCCGCCGCCGGGAGGCTCCTGTAATTGTCGAGATGGACCTGGCCGATCTGGCCCACGCCGATCACGCCGATCTTGATCTTCTCTTCCATGCCTGACTCCTCCTCGGAAAGCGCTGGGGTATTTTCCCGGAGATCCTCCGGCGATCACGACAGCATGATACCAGAAGGCGAATACTTTGCGGGTCCGATTTTGGGCCGGGTTGCCCGGAGGCCTGCCCCCGAGGAACGCCGTCCCGGCATTCCGGAGACGGCCCGCTCAGGATACAATAGCCTTCCAAAACCAGTTCGCGACCGGGAGGGTCGAGCCCATGAAAAGAAGGCGCCATATCATCGTTTACATCCTGGCCTGCAGCCTGCTCGTTCCCGCCTGCACCCTGGGACAGTTCACCGCCGGCAAGCCGGCCGGGCCTGATATCACCTCGGAGCCCGCCATCATCGTCTCCGCGTCCGCCGCGCCGGAAGTGTTGATGAACGGGGATACGCTCCGGTTGACGGTCGCTACGGGGACGCCAGGCCTGGTCGTCACCGCCGACCTGTCGGCGCTGGATTCGACCCGGCCCGGCCCGGTGTCCCTGTCGGAAACCCCCGGGGGGATCTACAAGACCGTGCTCGATCTCAGTTTCGACAATACGGCCGCGAATGGGATGAAGACGATCCCGGTCAAGGCCGTCCGGGCCGGCGGCGGGGAGGCGGCCGAAACGACCGCCCGGGTCGAACTGAACAACCCGCCGGTCCGCCTCGACCCGGTCCCGCCGGACGACGATTTCTCCGGGCAGACCCTCGACCCGCACAAATGGAGCCGGTTCACCGAAAACGGCGGGACCGTCACCACGGACGGGCGGCTGGTCGCGGCGACCGACGGCAAGGCCTCCTTCTCGCGAGCCATGATCGAGTCGGTCCGGAGCTTTCCAGGGGACTTCGACGTTCAGGTCGAATTCGCCGCCGGTCCGGACTGGGGCCAGGCCGCCACCGGGGACATGGACGCAGCCGTCCTGGGAGCGCACATCGGCAAGTACTCGTTCGAGATCATCCGCCTCGACCGGTCGCCGGGCGAAGGCGGCACCGACATTATCTTCGCCTGGAGCGATTATTTCACGTCGAAACAGGAAACGCTGACCGCCGCCCTGGCCGGTCGCTTTCGCCTGGTCCGGCGCGGGACGAGGCTGTATTTCCTGGCCGACCTTGGCAAGGCCTGGGAGGTGGTCGGGAAGATGACCGCCCCGGACGGCCCCGCCTCGATCTACCTCGGCAATACGAGCGCGGATGCCTGGATGACCTGTACGACCTACTTCGACAACTTCCACGTCAATGACGGGGTTACCGCTCCCTGAAGAACGGCGCCCCACCAGGTCTCACTCGAACGAAAAATCCACCCTGCCAGGGTGGATTTTTCATCCAGGAAGCTTTACCGGATCTTTATATTCGCTTGAAGCGCCCTTTACCCGCCACCTGGTCGGAGCGCACGGTGGCCGCATCTGGGCCCAAAGCCCCGGGGAGGGGCGGGGCAGCACCTTCACGTTCAGCTTGAAAATATCCGCCTGAAAGCAATCCGCTGGCGAAAAAAGATGGATTTCCCTGGAGAGGGAAGTCCATCTTTTTGTGTGGCTAGGGGGTCGATCGTTCCTCCGGCGGTTTCAGGCGCCGGAAACTGCGGAAGAGCAGCAGGTCGTAGATCAGCTTGAGCCCGCCGGCCAGGAAGAATGGCAGGCTGAGCAGGCCGGAGACGGATAGGAAGATGCCGGTCAGGGAGGGAGAGATCGCCGCCCCCACCGAGCGGGCGACGGTCGTCACGCCCGAAGCGGCCGAGCGCTCGTCGGGGGCCACCACTGCCATCGTGTAGGACTGGCGGGTCGGCACGTCCATCTGGGAGGTGCTGAAGCGCGCCAACAGGGCGGCGATCGCCAGCGGCAGGGACGGCATGAGCGGGACCAGCATCAACAGCAGGTTGGAGGGAACGTGGGTGAAGACCATGGTGTTGATCAGGCCGATCCGGCGGGCCAGGCGTCCGGCCAGCAGGGCCGAAAATCCCGCCAGGACGTTCGCCCCGAAGAAAATGCTGCCGATGATCCCCGGCTCCACCCCGAAGCGCACGTGGAACCAGTACGCCACCATGCTCTGGACGACCAGTCCGCCGGCGAAGGCATCCAGGGCGAAGAGTCCACTCAGGCGCAGGACGACCCACCGGGAGCGCTGCAGGCCGAGGAGCGTGCCCTGCGGCGGTCGATGGGCGGGGTCCGTCCCCTGGCCAACTTCGACCCGGTCCGACAGGAAGAGGAAGATGACGACCAGCGCCAGGCCGCCCAGGGCATAGCCGGCCAGTACGACCCGATAGGAGTCGATGGCCGGCATCCCGCCGCCCTGCAGGACCTGGGAGAGCCAGCCCCCGGCCAGCGCCCCCGTGGCGGTGGCGAAGGACCCGGACAGGTTATACCAGGCGAAGGTCTGGGTGCGGCGGGCATCGGGGACGAGCTGGGTCAGTCCGGCCTGCTCGACCGAAAGGAACGGCCCGATCTCGTTGCCGCTCGGGCTGATCACGCCGATGATGGCGGCCGCCATCAGCAGGAACGGATTGCGGGTGAAGATGAAGACGGCCCCTGCGCCGACCATCAGGAACGCCCCGGCGACCAGCGTCCGCCGGCGGCCGAAGCGGTCGGCGGAAGTCGTCAGCCAGAGCGAGATGCCGGCGTCCCCGGCCAGGGTCAGGGTGAACAGCAGTCCGATCAACTTTTCGTTCAGGCCGGCCTGGGACAGGTAGAGCGCCAGCACCACCGACAGGAATCCGTAGCAGAACAGGCGGACGATGCGGGTGGTAAAGAGTAGGGGAATGTCGCCGGCGGGACGGGGCATCGGTTATTTTTTCGCCGTCTCGAGCCGGCACCAGGCGTAAAGGGAATCGTAGACCTCGAACTGGTGGGCCAGGTTTTCCTGGTCCTCCGGGAAGCGCAGGCTGTAACCGCTGGCAATGGCCTCCAGGCCGCGGGCGATGGGGTCCTTCCCGATGTCCTCCCTGACGTCGGCGGCATGGACGATCTGCGCCAGGCGCAGCAGGCCGGGGTCTTTGAGCTCGTACTTGGCGATGATCGACTCGAACGAACAGCGGCCGTCCGCGTGGCCGGGCTCCACCCCGGCCGCATCGAAGGGAATCGCGCCGGTATCCTGGACGACCGTCTCGATCTGGCTGGCAGGTACGAACAGGAATTCGGCGTCGCTGTCGATGAACCGGCTGATCAGCCACGGACAGGCAACACGATCGACATGGACGTGTGAACGGGTGACCCAAAGCATGGAAGCCTCCTGACGAATGGGGAAACGTAGAGGCCGGGATCCATGTTTGCCGGGATCCGGCGGGCAGGAAGCCGCCTCCAGGGGGTGTATTCGGGGCAATGAAGAGTTATCTTACCACAGCCTGCCCGGGCAATTCCCGGCCGGAAAACCGGGGCTCCTGTGCACACCCGGGGAAAACGTTGCAGAATCCCTCCTAATGTTGTATGATTTAGCTACGATGATGATTTCCAACCGACCAGTCCAGAATCTTCGCAGCAGCACCAGCCTTCATTCCCTTGCCCAGCCGGAGGAATGGAATGCCTGAGAAGGTTTGCCCCAAGTGCCATCGGAAGAACCAGGAGACCGCCGAATTTTGCATCTTCTGCGGTGGAGTCCTGTCGGGCAATGTATTGAAGGAAATCTTCACGACCCAAAAGATGGCGGGGCCGACCGGTCTCCAGCCTGCCGAACCGGCCAGGATGGATATCCGGACGCTCAAAGTCCCCACCCGGGGGATCGCCCTTTATATCGCCGAGACGCCCGAGCCGGTGGCCCTGCGGGACGAGGAATCCTTCGTGATCGGCCGGAAACTGACCGACGTCAATTCCGATAAATTCGTCGACCTGACCGCTTATGGCGCCTATGAGAACGGCGTGTCGCACCGTCACGCCATGATCCGTCAGCACCCGGGAGGCTACGAGATCCTCGACCTCGGCAGCACCAACGGCACCCGTTTGAACGACCACCGCTTGATTCCGAACACGCCTTATCCCATCACGACCGGGGCGCAGATCCGTCTGGGAAGGTTGAGCCTGTACGCAGTCTTCGCCATCCCAAAGACGGCCGCCGCGGAGTGATTTTTCCGGCCCGAGGCATCCTTCCACCCCGGGCCAGCCATAATCTCCTCTCCGTACGCATAAAACGATCGCGACCCCCTGCGTGCCCGCGCCGGCCCGTCCAACGGCGCGGGGTCAATCATTGCAAATCGAATTCAGATTCCTCCAGGGAATTGCTTTTCTCTCCAAAATCCGGTATCATCAAAATGTTCGTCGGAGCCAGATACCAGGCTGAATCGCAGCGACCAGCCGCATCGACCCCCACTGGAGACC
>DATJPX010000135.1:0-9880 GCA_035506155.1 Anaerolineales bacterium | reverse complement strand
ATGCCTTCCCCCTGTCCCACGTGCCGGACCGTAATGTGGTCGGAAGCGGTAAAGAACTTCACCCCGGCATCCTGCGCCTGGGCAAGGGCTTTCTGCATTCCGCCTTCCAAACCCAATCCATTCTGGACGATCAGGTCTGCATGGGTCAGAGTCTCGACATCCTTCGCAGATGGTTCCCACTCGTGCGGGTCCTGACCATTTGGCATGAGCACAATGACATTGGCCCGGTCGCCAACCAGGTCTTTCACCACAGAACCGAGGATGGAATAAGTGACCACAATCGTCTTCTTATCCGTTTGAGCCGTTGTGGTTGGTTGACAGGCAGATAAGAGAATGGATAACACAATGGCACCGACAAGCAATTTCGGAAACAGGTTTTTCATTACTTCTCTCCTTTTATCTTCACCGGGGATCGGCCCTATCGCAGGGGCGAGGGATCATGCCCGGATCGATGAAAGATATCCTGCTTGCCAGAGAATTGTCGTATGGTCAGATACAAGAAAGAAGGTAAAAATCGTACACCCCCATTGTGCTTATTGCGACCTGCCCCAAACTCAACCACTATCCATGCAGAGATCGTGGTGGCCGTGCTCCCACTGAGTCAGACAGAACCTTTCCCCATCGGCCGTCTCTACGAGCGATAGAATCCCCCGTTTTCGCAAATCGCCCAACGTGCGCGTGATCGTGGTACGGGTCGCACCGACTGCGGAAGCAAGTTGGATGTGGGTAATGCGCACATCGACCATCCGCCCCTGTGGAGTTTCGACCCCGAATTGTTCCGCCAGGAGAGAAAGGATACCCAACACCCGCTGGTCGAGATGTGGTCGGGCCTGCATCGCCGCCCAGGCTTCCATCTGGCGCAACCGAGCGCGCACTTTCATCGGGAAATCCGCCTCCCGATAGGCATATTCCCAAGATTGGATACGAACCACCGACTCAGTCTGGGACATCAGTTGGATGAAACAAGTGTCGGCGGGATGGGCCAGAACCACTTGCTGGGGGCCGCACAAACCAAGCAAGGTTTCAGTCCCATCTTGATAAACCATCGTCTGGGCTATGATCCCCTGTTGGATCTCAAGCACAGCATCCTGCTCCAGCAAAATCACATCCCCGCGTTGGTATTTCCGTTGGATGATATTTGTCAGGTTTTTTCCTGGCAGAGAGTGAAGCTGCTTCAGGTTTTTCTGTGTGACCTGCAGGACGATTTCCTCGGGTGTCCCTTTCGAGAATACAGCCAACGCCCCTTTCTCATATGCCCGGTTTCCCAGCTCTGAGGTATCAGAAATGCACCAAGCCAGCCAGGGACCGGTTGTTCCCGCTGCTTTCTCCAAACCTTCCGCTGTAGCTATGCGGGCAATCATCAAGTCACAAGGCACGATGACTTTAGCCTGATCTGGCAGGAAACTTACCATATTTCCCATCTCAAGAAGAGATTTTGGTATTGAAGAGCAATCGCTCCAGTCACCAGCAAGTAGAATAGTTTCCATACTCATTTTCCATGAAATTCGCTTCGACCTGCCCCAAGAATATGTACCAGTTGTTATGTTAGTCCTGGAGCAGTGATTGGTTGTTGCGCAAGCAACCAGGCCTGTGGTGCAGGTGGACGATAACCTAAAGCACTGTGGGGGCTGATGTGATTGTACTCCTCTCTCTAAGGCGCAATCAAGGTTTTAGCTTCTTCCAGGGTGAAGAAGATCTCGCGATCAAGCAACTCGTCGCGCATCTTGCCGTTGAATGACTCAACATAGCCGTTCTCCCAGGGGCTGCACGGCTCGATAAAGAGGGTTTTCACGCCCAGTCGGTTGAGCCACTGGCGCAATTGAATGGCAATGAACTCGGGCCTGTTATCTGAGCGCAGGTGGGTAGGAACTCCGCGGATGCAGAACATCTCTGTCAGACATTCCCGAATATCTTCATGGGTATGGTTTCGTTCCCCCCGGATTGCTAGACATTCCCGGGTGTATTCTTCAATCAGATTGAGGATCCGAAACGCGCGCCAATCATGGGTTTTCTCCGACACAAAGCCATAACTCCAGACATGGTCAGGATATTCCAGCCTCAGCCGCAGGCAAGAACCGTCATTCAGCCACAATCGGTCTCGTTTGGGTTGCCTCCTCGGCGCTTTCAGCCCTTCCTGACGCCAAAACGCTCCACTCGCTTGTGGTTGACCCGCCAGCCTTGCAGTTCCAACATGGCCGTGATGCGGCGATACCCATACCGCCCATACTGGCTGGATAGTGTGACGATCTGCTCTGAGAGCATCTCTTCATCATCGACTTCCTTTGACCTGCCCCCAAAAACTGATCCAACTTTCGTGTTAGGATTAAGAGAAGGAGATAGGTCAAATGCCGCTGAAAGAGAACTCACCAGAATAGATCATCGCAAGCTGCGGGAAGCAGAGGTGCTTCTCAGCCAGGAAAAACGGTGGGGGCTGGTCAGTATGTCTGTGCCAGGCCGATAGTCCCATCAGAAGCCGATAGTTAGAGGCGTCCGAAAAAACGCTCAAAGTTTCATGATAGGTTTGCCTAGAAGCTGCATGGCGTCCGGGAAAGGCTATGGGATAGTCCCAGACAGATATTTGCTTGGAATTAAAAAATCCCGAGAGGGATTTCTTAAGATTTGTGGGCCCGGCAGGATTCGGACCTGCGACCAAGCGATTATGAGTCGCCTGCGCTAACCACTGCGCCACGGGCCCTTCTTACAAGTCAAATGCTCCTGCGCCACGTGTCATGTCAATTTGACACCAGACACATGACACCGGAGCACTTGTAAAGAGCGGGCGACGGGATTCGAACCCGCGAATATTAGCTTGGAAGGCTAATGCCTTACCACTTGGCGACGCCCGCGTGCGCCTTATTCTACCGTGAGGCCAACGGACGGTCAAGCAATCATTTGACTAGGATCGCCACGGATTGTCGCAATTCCGTTACTGCCGCTTCGTACAGCCGTTCCGCTTCGGCCCGGGCGGAGACGGCGTCCTCGGGCGGGGTTGGGATGCCCCATTCGGCGGAAAAAGCGTCCAGGATCTCCAACTGCATGTCGGTCGTGAACCCATCCACGGCCAGGGCGTGCTGAAGGCGTCCGGCCCAGGCCCGGGCAGGCCCGTAAGCAGCGGTATTGCCCTGGATGCGGGCCTTGTCGGGCCTTGCTTTGGGATGCGAAAAGACCACCCCGCCCTGGACCAGGCTGGCGGTCCAGGCGCGTTGCGGGAGGCGGCTCTTCAACGTTGCGGTGATTTTTTGCCGGTATTGCAGCCATTGGTCATCGGGGGCCGTAAACATTTCTTTGGTGGGCTTTCCCGTGTACGTCCAGGAACCACCCAGCCTGGCGATCGATCCGCTCCAGCCGCACTCGACGAAAAGCCAGAGCCCTGAGGGTCCAAAAACGAGAAGGGATCGATTGTCCGGGGCAAGCAGGTCGCGTCGCAGGAAATACGATCCAGAGATGTGGGGGCGCAGGAGCCCCATGAAGTCCTGGCTGGTGTCTTTCTTGTTCCCGGCCGGTTCCCGCGAGGCCAGGCTGGCCCACCAGCGTTTCTCCAGGTCGACGGTGATGCTCCCGGCCGGATGCGGTTCCGGGCGATTCACGGCTTCCTGGATGTAATTCCGTCCAGCCACCACCAGCATCGCCAGGATGGCCAGGACGACGACTGCCCAGTAGACGATGACGCAGGCTACTTCACGGAAATAATAGGCCGTCAGGCATAAAGTCATAATGGAAAGAGGGGCAATGATGGCAAGCGCGATCAGAATGCGCCGCTTCTTCTGCCACTCTGTCAGCTGACGGCGGAATTTGCGATGCTGGCCGGCCTGTAAGGCCCGGCCGAACTCGGCTTCCAGCCTGGCCTGCAGCGAGCGCACTGCCTGATAGCCGCCGGCCAGGTCCACCCAACGAGAGTCGATGATGTGCATAAGGAAAGTATAAGTCACGCTGGCCAGCCGGGCAACATGAGTTTCGAGCCATTTTGACGTGGAAGGGTGCCGAAGGGAATATTTACGCCGGTCATCTGGAGGGATGGCAATCAGGCGTATAATCGTTTTTGGAGCTAACTATGAAAATTACCCGTCTTGCCTTGACGTTTCTCTTCCTGACCCTTTTCCTGTTACACCCCCTGCACGCCGCGGCCGCCGCCCCGACCGCCCTTGTCCTGA
The DNA here is from genome assembly GCA_035506155.1 of Anaerolineales bacterium. Lineage (GTDB taxonomy): Bacteria > Chloroflexota > Anaerolineae > Anaerolineales > Villigracilaceae > UBA877. The sequence goes on along the minus strand of DATJPX010000135.1, from coordinate 5,729 downwards.
CCATCGACGGGGCCATCACTCCCTCCACCCAGGAATACCTGATCCGCGGCATCCAGGTCGCCGAGCAGGAAAGTGCCGAGGTGGTCATCCTGCAGCTCAACACCCCCGGCGGCGCCCTCGATTCAATGCAAAAAATGGCCGAAGCTATGCGCGCCAGCACCGTGCCGGTGGTGGTCTATATCACGCCGCGAGGCGCCTGGGCCGGCAGCGCCGGGACGATCATCACCCTGGCCGGTCACGCAGCCGCCATGGCCCCCGAAACGGCCATCGGCGCAGCCAGCCCGGTCGGCAGCCAGGGCGAGGACCTGTCCACCACCGAGCAGGCCAAGGTCAAGCAGATCATGGAAGCCACCGTGCGCGCCTATGCCGAGCGGCGCGGGCCGGACGCGATCGCCCTGGCGGTCGCGACCATCGAGAGCGCCAAGGCCGTTTCCTCGACCGAAGCCCTGAACGCCCACCTGGTGGACTTCATCGCCACCGACACCAACGACCTGCTCCGCCAATTGGACGGCTTCACTGTCCAGATGGCCAATGGACCGCGCACCCTGCATACGGCAGATGCCATCCAGGATCCGTTGGGGATGTCGTTCATTGAACAGTTGCTGCAGTTCCTGATCGACCCGAACATCGTCTTCCTGCTGCTGGCGGTGGGCGTCCAGGCCCTTTTGATCGAACTGACCCATCCGGGCGCCTGGGTGCCGGCCTTCGTCGGCGTGGTCTGCCTCTCGCTGGCGGCCTACGGGTTGGGAATCCTGTCGGTCAACTGGTTCGGCCTGGTCTTCATAGTGACCGCTTTCATCCTGTTCATCGTGGACATCAAGGCGCCCACGCACGGCGCCCTGACGGTAGCCGGGGTGGTCTCGTTCATCATCGGGGCGCTGGTGCTCTTCAACTCGCCCGGGACGCCGCGCTTCGAGCGCGTTTCCATCCCGCTGGTGGTCTTCATGGGGGTCTTCATCGGGTCGATCTTCGCCGTCATCCTGGGATTTGCCCTGCGGGCGCAGCGCCGCCCGGTCATCACCGGGCTGGAGAGCCTGCACGGCCAGGTCGGCGTGGCGGTCAGCGCCATCGACCCGATCGGTCAGGTCCAGGCCGGATCCGAACTGTGGACGGCGGAGCTGGTCGAAGGATCCGGAAAGATCGAAAAGGGGGATGCGATCGAGGTGGTGCGGGCGGAAGGCCTGAAGCTGAAGGTCCGCAAGAAGAACTAGGGCCGCAGCCTTTCGGCTTCCCACTGGCGTACTTTTTCCAGCAAATCCCCCAGGGGATTCAATTCGGCCATCGGCACGGACAGGTTTTTCGTGTGCGTGTGGGCGTACTGGAACGTAGGCGTCCCGGCGTTCAACACGGTCGAGCGGCGGCGGAATTCCTCACGGGTCAGGTAACCGGCCAGCAGGATGTCCACCCCATAGATCTGGATGTTGCCCCACTCGTGCGGTTGGACCAGGTGGATATCTGCGAAGGCGGGGTTGTGCAGGCCGAGACGGGCTTCGGGGCGTCGTTCCGCGTGTACGTATGCCAGGCTGTAGAAAACCTGGTCCACGACGGTTCGTTTTTTGGGGGCGAGCTCGAGCCGGAGGGTCGAAAATTCCCGCTCTGCATTCTGCCCGCCAATCTCGATCGTAATGGGCGCAGCACATTCGCTTTTGAGCGCCAGCCCCTCCAGCGGTCTCCAGGCGGATGGCCTGGCCCAGGCCTCTGGCAGCGGATGGATAAGATGGACCGGCTGCCCGGTCGCGGCGGCCTGGTCGGCATCCTCGATGGAAGCCGCCACCAAACCGAGCAAAAAGGCGAACAGGTACAAGTCGTCGGGGCGGCCGCCCTCGGCGCCGAACTGGTCGAGCGGGACCAGGGCGTGTGCCTGCAGGGCCTGCCCCGGGTCGTGAGATAGCAGTTGGATCTGCCGGCGGCGCGTGATCAGATAACTTTTCAGGTCGCAGCGGTGGCCGCCAAGGGCCACATCGTAGCGGTCCGGCTCGGTGAAGGGCGTGGCCCCCAGCACATCGAACGGGACGGCTAGTTCCGCCAGGTAGCGGCGGAAGGCCAGCTCCACCGCCACCCCGGCGGCGATCCGGCGCAACCGATCGAAAGGTGTGCCGCCCATGCGGTTGTAAGTATAGGCCAGCGAACGGCAGGCGTAGGCAATGCCGGCCTCGCTCAGGTCAGGGGTGTAAGGAATGCGGACAAGGTCGTTCACAGCAAGCATGGTCCCCTCTTGGCCTGCCGCACAGGCAGGCGTAAATCCATCCGCGGCTAGGGCTTACTCTCCATCCTTCTTATCCTCATCGTCCAGGTTCTTTCTTGCCGGCCGGCTTGCGTCATGGATGGCTGCGGCCACGAAAGCGGCAAAGATGCCCCCGATGACCAGAATCGCCAGGGCGGTACCATCATGGTCAGGCCCCAGGGCAATCCGGACCAAATAATAGACCGCTGCAACCAATCCGATCCCGAACAGAAGGAGCAGGAACTGTGAGGCCCCTTTCCCGAAATTATTTATGGATCGACTGATGGGGTCTGCGGGGATATCATCCGGCCCTTTGATCTGGATATGGTAATGCCCATCGTCATCTTCGATGCGGGTATTGGAGTAGCGCCGGTAGATCCGCTCCCAGGGGTAGGAGCGGTCCGGGTTGAGCTGTTCGAGGTAATCCTCGGCGGGGGATTTTTCGGGTTCGCGCCGTTTGGACATCATTCCCTCCTGAATTGCAGGCAGTAATGATGGAACGTATTACTCACCCAGGCGGAGCCTAGTCCATAGGGCGCCAGGGACTGGTTATCCTGGCACCAGATCTTTTCGTCTTTCAGGGTATAGACCTTGCCGAGCTCCCGCCCCAGGTCCCAGGCCAGCGGGTAAATGCGTCCGCCCTTCTTGACGTTCTTGACGATGATCGTCAGGTAGGCCTTCTCGCGCAGGAGCGGTTTCAGGCCTGCGTAGATGGACACCAGCCGGGACAGGAATTCCTCGTAATCGTGCAGGTTGCCCACGTCGTTCGGATCGTCGGAGTAGAAGACGTCCAGCTCGCCCGAGGTCCGGCGCTTCTTCTGGGTCTCGGCGCCTTTGGCGTGCAGCATGTCCCAGTAGGGAGGGGAAGTCAAGACATAATCGATCGGCGGAAATCCAAAGTCACAAGCCCGGGAAGCGTCGCCCGTGATGACCTCGGAGGCCAGGCCTTCGACAGCGTTGCCCAGGCTGGCCCGTTCTTCCGCAATGATCCGGCGGGCGATCTCGGCGTACTTGGGGTTCAGCTCGATGCCGCGGGAATTGCGTCCGGCGCGCAGGGCGGCGACCAGGCTCGAGCCGGTGCCGGCCATCGGATCCAGGACGGTCTCGCCGTGCTTGGTGAAGAATTCGATGAACTCCTGGGCCATCGTCTCGGGGAATTTGGCCGGGTGGACCAGCACGCCTTTCTTGCGCGGCGGCGGGTTGTGCACGAACCAGGATTTCTGGAACTTGAGCCAGGTCTTCGAGTCGAGGTCGTTGAGTTTGTTGGGCATGGGATCCTAGGGTCGCGGGGTGCGCGTGGGCGGAAGGGTGGCGGTCGGGGAGACGTAGAAGACCGAGTAGGCCGCCAGGTTCGAGAACGAGACGGTCACAGGCGTCTGGCCGCCCGAGGCGGCGAAGAACCCCAGCGTGCCTGAGTGGAGTACCGGGTCCCGCACGCTGAACTGGTAATTGCCGTTCAGGAAGAAGCGCATCTCGCTGCCGACCGCCCAGACGCCGAAGGTGATCTCCGCCGGTCCACCGGGCGGGGCGTCGCCGCTGGGGATCCAGTCCTGCAGGGGGGAGATGCCGCTGCTCCGACCGCGCTCGAGGGCCACCTGGCTGTTGCAATTGGCGGCAAAGCGGTAATAGTCCCCGCCGGGGGAGGCCCGAAAGACCATGCCGTATTCGTCCTTGCCGCGGCACAGGCTGATGTCTGCGGTGGCCTGGGCGTAGAAATTGCCCAGCACCGGCTGGCTGCGCAGGCTGACGACCGAGTAACCCTGCCCGTTGATGGACAGGATCAACTGGTTGCGTGTCACGACCGCGCTGGCAAAGTTGGACGAAGCCGTGTTCCATAGCCCGGCCTGGTCGAACGTGTCCGAGAAGAGCTGGTCCGCCACCCCGGGCTGGTAATTCACGGTCGGGACCAGCGGCTGGGTCGGGAAGTCGGTGGGGGTGTCGGTGGGTGGGAACCAGACGATCGTGGCGGTGGGTGTATCGGTCGGCGGGACCGGCGTCGGCGTGACGGTCGGGATGGGGACCAGACCAGAGCAGGCGGTCAAAAGCAGGCCACCCGCGGACAGGACGAGCATCAGGGCGCGTATCGGTAAATTGGTGAGTTTCATCAGGTCAAATAACGGAAGATTTTTCGGATAAGGTGTTGTACAATCGGATTGGGCAGTCAGGTCCGCCTGTTGCCTCATTCTACTGCGCAATGCTTGAATCTGACAAACGGATATTACGACCGCCGGCGCAAATTTAAACGTAAATGGCAGGGCATCCCAGGCGAAGGAGAATTCCATGAGTGATAAAGCAGTCCTTGTGACGGGTGCATGCGGCGAGATCGGTCAGGCCCTGGTGCAAAACCTGGCGCAACGCGGGGGTTTCAATATTGTAACTGCCGACCTGGCCCCGCTCCCCGATTCGATCCGCTCGCTGTCGGGGGAACACATCCAGGGGGATCTGGTCAACAAGGTCAAAGTCTTTTATGACTACAACTTCGATATCATCTTCCACCTGGCGGCTTCGCTCTCCTCGAAGGCCGAGGTGGCCACCGAGGAAGCCCACCGTATCAATGTGGAAGGGACGATGCAGTTGCTCATGCTGGCGGCTTACAAGTCCGAGAAGCGCGGCAAGGCGGTCAAGTTCCTTTTTCCCAGTTCGATCGCGGCGTATGGCTTCCCGGATCTGAAAAGCAAGCAGGCGGCCGGCTGTGTGAAAGAGGACGAGTGGAATACCCCCCACACCATGTATGGCTGCAACAAGCTCTACTGCGAGAAACTCGGGATGTACTACAGCCATTACAACGGGCAGCGCCACCTGGACCCGGAACCGCCGGTCATGTGCGACTTCCGCGCCATCCGCTTTCCCGGGTTGATCAGCGCCTTCACCCTGCCCAGCGGCGGGACGAGTGACTACGGTCCCGACATGCTCCACTCTGCCGCGGACGGGCGCCCGTACGCCTGTTTTGTCCGTCCAGATACGAAGATCTCCTTCATGGCCATGCCCGACGCCATCCGGGCGCTGCTCATGCTGAGCGATGCGCCTCGCCAGAAACTCAGCCATGTGGTGTACAACATCGCCGCCTTCAGCCTGACGGCGGGCGAGTTCCGCCAGCGGGCGCTGCAGGATTTCCCGTCCGCCCAGATCACCTTCCAGCCCAACCCGCGCCGCCAGGGCATCGTCGATTCCTGGCCGGAGGACGTGGACGACTCGCTGGCGAGGGCTGAGTGGGGCTGGAAGCCCGAGTACGATGTGGATAAGTTCTTCGACGACTATTTCCTGCCAGAAATCAAGAAGCGTTATCGCCGGTCCAGGATGCAGTCCAACGAATAATTCCCCCTCGATGCGACAGGGGCGACCCGCCGGTCGCCCCTGTTTTTTATTCCTTTACCACCAGTTGTTCCCGCTCCGCGCCGACGCTGACCAGCCGGATGGGCACTCCGGCGATGCCGGACAGCCGTTCCAGATAGGCCTGCGCCGCCGGCGGCAGGTCTGCCCAGCGGCGCACCCCGGAGACGTCCTC
>DATJPX010000134.1:0-17417 GCA_035506155.1 Anaerolineales bacterium | reverse complement strand
CTCTCGCCGTACCTGCGCAATACCTTGTGGGAGATCGGCGTGGCGGTCGACACCCTCGAGACGGCTTTGCCCTGGTCCCAGGTCCTGCCGGCTGCGGCGGCCATCCCGCTCTCCATCCACAATGCGATGGAAATGTGCGGGGAGAAGGTCCTGGCCTTCGCCCACCTTTCTCACCTCTACCGCGACGGCGCGAGCATCTACACGACCTTCCTCTTTCGCCGCCCGGCCGACCCGGATGAGTTGCTGCGCCGCTGGCAGGCGATGAAACAGGCCGCCAGCCTGACCATTCAGCAACATGGTGGGACGATCAGCCACCAGCACGGCGTCGGTCTGGACCACGCACCTTACCTGCCGGCCGAGAAAGGTCCGCTCGGGATGGATGCAATCCGGGCCGTCTGCCGGTCCTTCGACCCGGACGGGATGATGAATCCGGGCAAGCTGTTCGCTTGAGATTCAAGGACGAAAAGGAGAATATCTATGGAGTGGACCAAAGGCTGGCGCGAGCAGATCTGGTCGCAATTGGACCGGCAATGGGACGTGATCGTCATCGGCGGGGGGATTACCGGCGCGGGCATCCTGCGCCAGTGTGCCCTGTCGGGTCTCAAGGCGATCCTGCTCGAAGCCGACGATTTCGCCTCCGGCACGTCCAGCCGTTCCTCGAAGCTGGTGCACGGCGGGATGCGCTATCTGAAGAATGCCCAGGTGCGGGTCACGCTTGAATCCGTCAGCGAGCGCGAGTACCTGCTCCGCCAGGGACGCGGTTTGGTGAACCGGCTGGGATTCCTTTACACCTGCCTGCCGGACGACTCGATGCCTGGCTGGGTATTCGGCGCCGGGCTAGTCGTCTACGACTTGATGGCCCGCCAATGGAGTCACCGCTCGTACGACGCGGAGGACATGCGCCTGCTCTGCCCGTCGGTGAGCGTGGAGGGGCTGCGCGGCGGCTTCCGTTTCTTCGATGCCAACACCGACGACGCCCGCCTGGTCCTGCGCCTGATCCGTGAAGCGACAGGCGTCGGGAACGTCCTGGCGCTTAACTATGCCCGGGTCGGGAGACTGCTCAAAACGAAGGCCGGAGTGGTCTGCGGCGCGGTAGTGCAAGATACCTCCAGCGGCGCCAACCGGGCCGCCGAGCTGCGCGGGAAGGTCGTCATCAATGCCACAGGCGCCTGGGTCGATTGCCTGCGGTCGGAAGCGTTGTCCGGAACCCGGCGCGGGATCGGGCAGAAGCCGAGCCTGCGCCCGCTGCGCGGCAGCCATTTCGTCCTGCCGTTCGAACGCCTGCCCCTGACACGCGCCATCACCTTCCTCCACCCGAAGGACGGCCGGCCGGTCTTTGCCATCCCCTGGGAGGGTGCGACACTCTTCGGCACGACCGACGTGGACCATACGTCCGAGCTGGTTACCGATCCGACCATGAGCGCCGAAGAGGCCGAGTACCTTTTGACTGGTCTCCAAAAAGTCTTCCCGGCTGCCGAATTGACCCTCCGGGATGTCATGGCCACCTATTCCGGGATCCGGCCGGTGGTCAATACCGGCAAGGCCGATCCATCCAGGGAATCCCGGGAGCACGTCATCTGGGACGAGAACGGCCTGTTGACCGTCAGCGGCGGCAAGCTCACCACTTTTCGGATCATGGCCCGTGAGGCCCTCCGGGCCGTCCGGCGCCACCTGGGACACATCCCGTTCGACCCTGACGTGCCCGTGCTCGAGCCGTTGCCGGCCCAGGCGGAAGTCTTCCTCTCGGATTCGGGCCTCCCGGCCAGCCAGTGCCTGCGGCTGATGGGCCGATACGGCGCGGAGGCGGCCGCCCGGCTTTGCGCCGGCCCTGCGCTCGATCCGATCCCAGGCACTCCTTATGTTTGGGCCGAGCTGCGCCAGGCGGCTCGCAGGGAGGGCGTCGTCCACCTGGACGATCTGCTGCTGCGGCGCGTCCGCCTGGGCCTGCTGACCCCCAACGGCGGGCGGGAACTCCTGCCGCACATCCGCAGCCTGGTCCAGCCTGAGCTGGGCTGGGATGACGAGCGCTGGAAGGCCGAGGAAAAGTCTTACCTGGAATTGTGGAGCCGCGCTTACCGTTTCGGGTAGAATACCATGGATCGACGCGGATGAAGGTTTGCTGAATCCGGCCTTGTTTTTTCCTGTTCGTTCCAGGTGAATGAAAGGACATTTCCATGCCCGAAAACCTGCTCGCCATCGACAACGGCACCCAGAGCGTGCGCGCCCTGGTCTTCGACCCGCGCGGGAACCTGCTCTTCAAGTCCCGCGTGCCGATCGAGCCATATTATTCGAGCGCACCCGGCCTGGCCGAGCAGGACCCGGAGGTCTTTTGGAAGGCGGTCTGTCAGGCCTGCCAGGGGCTGTGGGCGCAGGGTGTGGACCCGGCCAGCCTGGCGGCTGTCTCGCTGACCACCCAGCGCAGCACGCTGGTCAACGTGGACAAAAATGGCAAGCCGCTTCGCCCGGCCATCGTCTGGCTGGACCAGCGCCGGACCGAAGGCCAGAAACCGGTCGGCGGGTTGTGGGGAGCCGCCTTCGCCCTGGCGGGCGCTTCGGAAACGGTCGCTTACCTGCAGGCGGAGGCCGAAGCGAACTGGCTGCGCACCCACCAGTCCGGGATCTGGAACGCCACGCATAAGTATTTATTCCTCTCGGGTTACCTGACCTACAGGCTGGTCGGCCGATTCGTCGATTCGGTCGGCTGCCAGGTGGGCTACATCCCCTTCGATTACAAAAAACAGGATTGGGAGGCCTCCTGGGGCTGGAAGTGGCAGGCCGTCCCGCTGGATAAGGGAATCCTCCCCGAGCTGGTGCCGGTCGCCGCGCCGCTGGGCGAGATCACCCCCGAAGCGGCCGCCGCCACCGGATTGCCGGCCGGGTTGAAGCTGATCGCCGCGGCCGCGGACAAAGCCACCGAGGTACTCGGGGCGGGCTGCCTGGAGCCGCACGTTGGCTGCCTGAGCTACGGCACGACCGCCACCATCAACACCACCCACAAGAAATACATCGAAGTCATCCCGCTCATTCCCCCTTATCCGGCGGCGGTGCCCGGGCAGTACAGTTTCGAGATCCAGATCTACCGCGGCTATTGGATGGTGACCTGGTTCAAGCAGGAGTTCGGATTGCGCGAGCAGCGCCTGGCCGACGAGCAGGGCCTCGAGCCGGAGGCCTTCTTCGACGGGCTGGTGGATTCGGTCCCGGCCGGTTCCGAAGGACTGGTGCTCCAGCCGTACTGGTCGCCGGGGCTGCGTTTCCCAGGCCCGGAAGCGCGCGGCGCCATCATCGGCTTCAGCGATGTTCACACCCGGGCCCACATCTATCGCGCCATCCTGGAAGGATTGGCCTACGCCCTGCGGGAGGGCGCCGAACGGACCGCCAAGCGCTCCGGTGTGCCGATTACCGAGCTGCGTGTGGCAGGCGGCGGCAGCCAGTCCCGGGCGGCCATGCAGCTGACCGCGGACGTCTTCGGCCTGCCGGCCTCCCGTCCGCACCTGTACGAGGCTTCCGGCCTGGGCGCCGCCATGGACGCTGCCGTCGGGGCGGGTGTGCATGGTGATTTCCCGGCTGCCCTGCGGGAGATGACCCGCCTGGGCGACACCTTCGAGCCGGACGCGAAAGTACATGCCCGTTATAACGAGCTTTACTACGGGGTCTACAAGCAAATGTACGGGCGTCTACGGCCTCTCTATAACGCGATGCGGAATGGGTAAATCAAATCGTCCGGATGACAGATCCGGACGATTTTTATGATGCAACGGAATATCCCGCCCGCTTCGCCTACGGGATAAAAACATGATAGTTGACGAACGTTTCCTCCGTGTAATGTATCCCGTTTTGGGGCGGTTGCTCATCCGAAAGGAGATAGACAGTATTCGGATCTTTTGGACAATTGGCCAGGCCGAAGCTGTACCGGCCCATTTGTTGCACCTGGCGAAAATCAGCCTTGGGATCGACATAGCGGATCGACTCGAGGTACGTGGACGGGTTCGGTTTCTCTGCAAATAGGACGAAAACGTACGGCATGTTGATCGAGTCGGTCACACAGACGGGCTGGCTGCCCGTCCCGCCTGCGGCCTGGATGGCCGGGATCAACCCTTCGAAAAAGGCCTGGCTGGCACGCTGGCGATAGTAACTCCCATGATAGCTGATATCGAATGCGCTGAAGCTTACCAGGTAGATCAAGACCAGCGTTGCCAGGATGATCGACCGGCGACTCCCCAGCCAGTCCAGGAAAGCGGCGGCGCAAAAAACAAGCGGTATATAGACCAGGCAGATGCGGTTCGTTGTGGGGACCTGCGACAGGCCGACCGACAGGCCAGCCAGCAGGGAAGCCAGGATGAGGAGTTTCTCCGGGGACTTGCCAGAGCCGCGGAAAGGGAACAGCAACACAATTCCGACCACTGCCAGGGGAAAACTGAACGAATACAGATACCCATACGGATCGACTACATTCCAGACCGCCCCATCGGAGGTCTTGAAAAAGAGGAATTTCCCCAGCGCCACCGCGTTTTCCAGCAGGGTCAACCCGGGCGATGCTTTCGTAAAAGACGCCACCGACATAAAGCGCGGCAGAACGGGCAAGCGCGGGATGGTTAGGATGCCGATGTGGATCGAGTTCCACCCCAAGGCGTTGACCAGGACGAAGAGACCGGCCGGGACGACCAGAATTAAGAAGACCAGCATACCGATCAATACCGAGCTGACCCGGACGCGTTTCGAGAACAGCAGGACCGGGATGGCGCAGACGAGCATGACCGGCACAGCCACGTAGGAAGCCCCATAGGCGTAAATGCACAACCCGAAGGCGATTGCTGCTCCGATAAACCATTGATTCCGGGCGGAGGAAAGCAACAGGCAGGTCAGGCCGAGCGTAAAGACGAACGGCAGGATATTTTCATTGATCCCCCAGCGGGACATCAGGATATGCCAGGGACTGATGGCGAGCAGGAACATTGCTAGCAGCCCATATCTCTTCCCCAGCGTCCGGACCCCGATCAGATAGACCAAAGGCAGGGTCAGGATGCCGAATATCAGGCTGGGCAGGCGGATTGTCACGGCTGAGAGCCCGAAGAGCATGAAAGGGATCAGCACATATCCATACAGGGCGTCCATCCCGTTGCCCCAGGAAACGAAATTCACCGGGAAGGATATCCCGTTCCGGTCGACCCCGTAATGAAGCAGGTCATACGCCTCGAGGCCGATTGACGCTTCATCCTGGTGGAGGCCAGGTGGAAGGGCCTTGAATTGCCAGGTGCGGGCATAGATCCCGATCAAAAGGATCAATATAAATAAGATGATTCCCGCACTCTTGTGGCTGCTCCCCTGGCGCATCCTGCGCCATACATTGATCAGTCCGTCGGAAATCCGGTCACGGATGCGGGAGAGGAAATTACCAATCTTTTCAATTCCAACGATCATCTCGGCATACCACCTTTTCTGGATGTGACGTACCATGGTCGGGTTGATTCTACCAAATCGAGGAATCCCTGGGACTGCAAGGCAGTCATGTCAGGCCGGGGCTTCGCGCAGCCACTGCCAGCAGGTACCAGGTTGCATGGGGCAGCCACTGCTCCCCCCAGCGCCAGTCGTGGTCCTCGCCGGGGATGGACAGGTGGAAGTCGATGTCATCCTCATCGTGCAGGCCGGAGGTGATGCCGTTGCAGATCCCCCCGGGACAATTGGCATAGGCGTACGAGTCGAAATACAGGTACTCGGGATTGTCCCGCCCGGAACCGTCCAGCAGGCAGGCGTCGAAGGGGTTCAGGCCGAGGATCCAGTTCAGCTGGTCGGTCGCGAAGGTCCTCAGTTTGTTTGAGAAGTCCGCTTCTTCCCGGAATAATGGAGCCGCCAGGCGGGCCGCGGCGGCCAGCGAAGCCAGGCGGGCGTTCTCGCCCTGCCACCACGGAGCGGCCTCGCTGTCGTGAGGGAAGAAGAAGCTCGTCCTGCCGCGACCCTTCCCGTCCCGGACCAGTTGGCGGGCGTAGCCGAAAGGATTGGGGACTTCGGCGGTGACTGCAAGCTCGAAGGATAGCTCCGCCCGCAGGGTCGTGCGAATCCGTTCCCGGTCGGCCTCGCCAGCGATTTCATAGTAATCGAGCAAGCTGACAGCCGGGAGCCCCGCATCCGAAGGATGGAAGAAAGGCCGGTCGCCGTCGTCGGCGATCCAGTGTCCCGGGTACATTTCCCCTGTGGCCAGCCGATCCATCAAACTCCCGGCCCGTTTTTGGGCTGCCCGGAGATAGGCTTCCCCGGGCCGGGTCCGGTACAGCTCGACGGCCGCCAGGAGGGCGCAATAATCGTCCAGAATGTTCTCTTTGCCGTCGCCGGCGAAACTCCGGTTGTTCTCTTCCAGGAATGCGAAAGCCTGCACGGCGGCTTCCAGATATTCTCCCGGCTTGAATTCTCCCGCGCTCGCCAGCCTGGCGGCCCGCGCCAGGGCTGCAATGGCCAGCCCTGCCCCGGAGCGGTAGCCGGATTCATAATCCTGGATTTCGCCGGAGTCCCGGCTGTGGAACTCGGCCTTTTTGGTCTTGCTGGCGATGGAATAATCCAGCATGCGCTTGGCGATCCGGCGGTCTTCCGGCCGGTTGCCCGGCTCGACCCGCTGGATGGAGATGAAAAACGACCCGGCTGGATCCTTGAGCCTGACCAGGTGATCGGCTCCGTACAGGCCCTCGTCCAGCAGGCGGGTCAGGTATTCCTTGAAGTTGGGATCGGCCCGGCGTTCGAGGAGTTCATGGGTTTTCAACAAGGCCCAGGCGGTCAGGGGTGTTTGCTGGGGATTGAAGAAGTTGGAATAACACAGGTGCGAAAGGTGCTTGCCGTAATCGCCGCTGGCATCGTACCAGCCGCCATGGACATCTGCCCGGCCCGGGCGGGGTGGGGCAAAGGGCAGGTCCCGGTCGGCGCGGTCGAGGGCGCCTGAGCAGCGCTGCGCTTTGAAGTAGTAGATCACATCGGAGAGGGTATTGCGCTCGAGCAGGTCCGTCTGCAGGCGGAAAGGGAAGGACGGGACGGGCCCACATTCGATGAAATACTGCCCGGGCATCTCAAGGGGAGAGAAATCCAGGGTCCAGAAATGCCAGTCGCGCCACTTGTGGACCGGGCCTGCCTCGACGGGAGTCCCGTGCAAGACGACCTCGCCCGTCCCGGCATTCCTCACCTGGAAAGCCAAAGGGCGATCGCCTGCCCGGCCGAGCAGGATGGCAGTTTTAGGCCCGGCCGGTTCGTAACCGAGGTGGTTGGTCAGGATTTTCATCGGGAGCGATTCTCCTCAACAGGATTACCGGGATAATCCCGAATGATACCATGCCGGAAACTTATCTGATTTGTAAAGCCTCTTGAAATGAGTCCAAAAGGCGATATAATGAGAACAAATGTTCTATTACTAACGGTAGGACTCGGTTGAATGCTTGAACGAGCAGAGGGATCCCCATGAACGGAAATCCGCGTTTGCATACTTTCATCTGTCACGCCTCGCAGGATAAGCCTGCGGTACGAAAATTATTCGGCTTGCTGAAAAACGAAGAATGGATCGATCCCTGGCTGGACGAGGAACGCATCCTGGGCGGCCAAAAGTGGGATTTCGAGATTCGCAAGGCCGTCCAAGCTTCTGACGTTGTGATCGTCTGCCTGACCCGCACTTCGATCACCAAGGATGGCTACGTCCAGAAGGAGATCCGCCTGGCTCTCGACATCGCCGACGAAAAACCCGAAGGGACCATCTACATCATCCCGTTGAAACTGGAAAAGTGCACGGTCCCTGATCGCCTGGGAACCTGGCAGTGGATCAATTACTTCAGCAAGGACGGGCACGCCCGCCTGCTGGATTCGCTGCGCGCCCGGGCTTTTTCGCTCGGGATTGCTGCGGGGAATTGAGCCGGGCTGTACGCCTTCCTTTGGCGTATAATCTCCCGGTACCACTTTGGCGGGTTTATCTCGCATCCGCAGTTTCTTCCCATCCCATTTCACTATTGAGGTTTACACATTCTCCTAACGGATTCTTTATATCCATATGCTACGATCATGTAAAGAATAAATGTAGTCAGGATGGATGAATTGATGAAACGATCCCATTATTATCCCATCGCAGCGGTTTGGCTGGTCGCGTTCCTGTTGAGCGCGTGCGTCCAGAAAAACACCCCACCCTCGACCCAGACGGTGGCATTTGTATATACCTCGGCCGCCCAGACCGCAAATTACATTGCCCAATCGACCTACGCGGTCGGAACGGCATCGACGGCGACGCCGGCGACCACGCCCACGCCGACGATCACACTTTTCCCCTCTGCCACGTCGTTTTCCTTCAGCCTGGCGACCTCGACGTCGAACGGATGTGATAACGCCGCCTACGTCGCAGACGTGACTTTCCCCGACAACACCGTCGTCGCCCCCGGAGCCGCCTTCAACAAAACCTGGACGATCCAGAATACCGGGACCTGCACCTGGAGCACGGATTACAGCCTGACTTTCATCAGCGGCGCCCAGATGGGCGGCGCCACGACGGACCTGACGCAATTCGTCCTGCCAGGCGGAAAGGTGAACATCACCGTCGGGCTGACCTCCCCGAGCACGAACGGAACATATACGGGCTACTGGAGAATGGTCAATGGGGACGGAGTTCCGTTTGGAGGATTGGTGACCGTGGTCATCCAGGTCTCCTCGAGCGTGACCAGCACTCCCACTCCCACCGTCACGTCGACGGCCGGACCTACGTTCACGCCTACCCCCACATCCGCCTTTTCACCGACGGCCACCGCCACCCCGCAAAATACACCGACGACCGCCCCAAGCGCAACCAGCACCTCGACGAATATGCCCCTGCCATCCGCAACGGATACCCCGCAGCCCACCGCAACGTCCGGCTGACCCCTCTTGCCCCGAAGGATGATAAAAAAGGATCGCTCGAATCGGGCGATCCTTTGCTTTAAGCATAGAGGATAAAGTCAGTTGACCGGTTTCAGGGTGCCGCCTCCGCTCAGGTTGTAGGTCTTGCCGCCCAACCAACTGTTGGCAGACAGGCTGGAGTCGTAATAGACCGTGTGGCTGTTGCCAAGGATGTTGGTGAACGTGGTGCCCGAAAGCGCGCCAGAATCCGACAGGGCGGTCAGGTAGGAATCGCCCATGACGTTCCAGGTGCTGCCGGCGTCCAGCGTCAGGCTGGCAGCCTTGGCCGTGTGTTCGGCATTGATGGCACCGTTCAGGGTGGAGCCGTTTTGCATGACCAGGCTGAGTGAGCTGATATCGTCGGCGACCAGGTCCCCGGTCAGGATCTGACCGTCTGCGGTCAGCAGGACCGTTCCGCCGTTCGCGCCGCTGGTTCCCCAGTTCCCGGCTGCCGCCTTGACCAGGATTCCGGAAGCGGCCGTCAGGGTAACGCCTTTGAGCGTGATCACGCCGGTCGAGTTGTTCACGTAGAACAGCGGTCCATCGGCGGCGGTATAGGCTAGCGACCCGCCGGTCATCGTGAAGGCGCCCTGGGTCCCCTGGGCGTCGCCGGACATGCTCTGGTAGATCATGACCCCCCATTTGCCGGCTTTGGTGGAGGTCAGGCTGACGTTCGTCAGGGTGATCGAGTTGGCGCCTTCGATGACGGCCGCCTCCGCCCCATTGGAGACGAAGGTGGCGTCCGTGACCGTGATGTTCCCGGTCGAATAGATCCCGGCCGAATTCTGGCCGGAGGTCCGGACGGTCCCTCCCGTGACGGTGATCGTCCCGCCGCCCCGGTCGGTGGCGATGGCGCTGGCGCGGCCGCCGGCGGTGGTCATGTCGGTATTCGTGATAGACACCGTCCCACCCTGGGTGGCTATCACGGCGTGCCCGCCGTCCCCGGTAGCGTCGATCTGGACGTTCGAGAGGGTCACCGTCGAGCCGGAGCCGGTCGAGAAGACGCCGTTGGCGCCCGTGCCGCTGGTCTTGACCTGGCTGTTGGACATCGTGAGGGTGCCGCCGCTTGCGGCCAGGACCGCCGCATTCAGACCATAAAAGCTGCTGTTATCGGTCGAGGAGGTATTGCCGCTGGAGGTCACGGTCGCATCCGTCAGGGTCAGGTTGCCGCCGTTGCTCACATAGACAGCCGATTCGTCCTGGTTGGAAGCCGGATAGGTTTTACCGGATTGGCTGTCGGTTCCGCCGTCCAGAGTATAGGCCGCGCTGGTCGTGCCGGACGAGGAGGTCGTGTTGGACGGTCCGGCAGCAGGAGCGCCGCCGTTTGCGCTCGTCTGGCCAGTCGTGCCGGCGATCCGGTTCTGCAGGAGCTGGACCAACGCGTCGAGCACCTGCGGCGGGAGGAAACCCATCTGCCCTGCCGGGGCCCCGGCGGGTGGATTGCCCTGGGGCGCCTGCTGGCCATCGGCGCCGGGTGTCCCTTTGGGGGCCCGCCCGTTCCCGGAAGGCTGGGCTCCCTGTGCCGGCGGTTGGCCGTTGCCGACCGGGCTGCCGGGTCCGCCCATTGTGGTCCCCTGCGCCTGCAGGATGGTCATGGCAGAATCCTGGGTGATTTGCATGGCCGCGATTGCCTGGATTTGGTCGGCGGTCATGGCCGCCTGGATCTGCTGGAGCAACCCATCCACCTGGGCCTGTTGGTCCGGGTTGGCGGATGGGGCCTCGGGGGTGGGACTGGCGCCTGGCTGGGCAGGAGCCATCCCCTGGCTCAGGGTCTGGACTTGCTGCCAGAGCGGCAGCAATGCTTTGGCCTGTTCGGCGGTCACGGCCAGGTTTGTCCCTTCCAGCTTGAAAGTCCCGGCCAGCAGCTGCAGCTCGACCGGGGCGGCATTGTCGTAGCTCGCATCCAGACCGGCGGTGTTCGTCGAGCCGGTGCCGGAGCCGGCCGGGGTCGTTGCAGCGGCCTGGGCCGTCGTGACGGGTGCACCCCCGCAGGCGCTCAGGACGAAGATAAATACGGAAAACAGGGTCAACGCGATCTTTTTCATAGCCAAAAACTCCTTGAACGATTTTCTCCACATTTGGATTGACCGGCCCTTGCCGATCTGGGGAGATGGTATCAAAGGAGTTTTATGGAGCTACAAAGAAGTTGTTGAGGATTTGTTCAGGTCCGGGGGATGGTCACCCAAGGCTCGGGAGGAAGGATACTCTTTATGGGCATTTTGCTCTACTTCCGGCTCTCCCACCAGCCCTGCAGGGCCGCAAAGGGCAGCGCCTGGGTCTGGTCTCCCTGGCGCCCGGTGTTCCAGGTGACGATCAATTCCTTTTTTGCTCGCGTGATCCCCACGTAGAGCAGCCGCAGGCGCTCGCGGACGTAGTCTTCCCGGGCAGAGCGGGTGGCCGCGCCTCCCGCGTAGAAATCGTACTCACCGGTCGCCAGGGCAGCCTCCAGTTGGGAGAGTGTCTCTGCTTCCAGATTCATATTATCACGAAGGAACCACTTTTCCGAAATGTAGCGATCATTGGGTTGGCCGGACGGAAAGTCGTAGTTGTTGACCGACATCATGTATGCCCGGTCCCACTCCAGGCCCTTGGCCTTGTGCATGGTCGTGACCACCACCTTGCCGGCGTGGTGGGAAGGATCGAAGCCGGCATCGTCCTCGCTGAAGCCCAGGAAGCGCCGCTCGTTGCGGGCGATCAGGGTCAATTCCCCATTCAACTCCGGCAGGCGCCAGTCGGCGTGGTCGTCAGCAGCCTGGCGCAGCACCAGGGCCAGCTTGTGCGCCAGGGCCAGGTCGTTGGGAGCGGAAAAAAGATCCTGGGAGAGGGTCAGGACCATCTGGTCGACCGGCAGGACCGTGGCGCCCTGCCAACGGCGGATTACGCCGCGGAAGGCTTCGAGTTCGGCCAGGATGGCTGCTTCATCCTCTGACGCATCTGCACCGATTTCTTCCCGGAGGGCGGCCAGCCAATCCCGGCCGGTGCGCGGGCTGACGTAGCTCTCGACCTCCGGGCACTTGCGGAGCAGTTCGGCCGCATGCCGCTGGAAGTCGTCATTGTCCTGCTCCTCGTCGCTCCGCCGCCAGGCCAGGTAAGCCTTGGCCAGGCGGGCCGAGGCCTGCGGATCGGCCAGCGCGCCGACGACGTCCCCCAACCGGCCGGCCGCCAGGCGGGTCGACGAGGTGCTGCCGAGCAATTCCACGAAGTCGATCCCCCGCTTCTTGAGCGCCTCGATCACGTCCACCCCGCGCTGGTTGCGGGGGACGAGCACAGCCACGGTCGATTCCCGATGATCCGGGAGCCAGTTGGCGAGGGATTTGGCGACCGCCTCGACCTCCTGCTCGGGAGTGTATTTCCGGCCGATCAGCTTGACGCCTTCGGGATCGTCCGGAGGGTTGGGCTGCGGATCGTCCGGGGCGGTGGGCCGGATCTCCGGGACGGTCAATGCGTTCCGCACGGACGGCTCGGGATGTTCTCGATTGACCCAGTGGATCAGGTGATTGGCGAGGGCGATGATCGATGGCTGGCAGCGGCCGGAGTCGGGCAGCTCGCGGTACTGGTCGGCTTCCTTGTGGACGAAGTCGATCAGGTGCTGGGGCGAGGCGGTGGTAAAGGTCTCGAAGATGGCCTGGTTGGGGTCGCCGACCCGTACCCAGTTCCCGTCCGGCCCGGCGAGCAGGCGCAGGATCTGCTCCTGGAGCTTGCTCGAATCCTGGGCTTCGTCCTCCAGGATGTACGGCCAGCGGTAGCGCAGCCGCTCGAGGAACTCGGGGTCGTTCCCGAGCAGGTCGATGGCCAGGCGGATCAGGTCGTCGAAATCCACTGCGCCGCGGTAGGCCAGGGCATGCTGGTAGTCCGTGTAGATCGCCAGACCCATTTCAGCCAGGGGCAGGGGCGCCGGGGCCTGGTCGAGCAGGTTGCGCAGTTTCTCAGGGGTCAGGCGGTTGTCTTTGGCGGAGCGGATGAATGCCAGGGCAATCCCGGTGACCAGTTCGGGCAGTTGCTGGCGGTGGACCCAATCGCGCTTCGATTCATCCAGGTCGTCCAGCAGGTAGCCGTCCAATTCGCCGGGATGGGCGTGCAGCCAGGCCGTGGCGGCTTCCTTGCGGATGAAATCGGCTTCGCGCTCGTCCAGGATGCCGAAGCGATCCTCCAGTCCCACCGCGGCGGGTTTTTCCCGCACGATGTCGTGCGCCAGCCCGTGCAGCGTCCTCACCCGGTAGCCGAACGGCATGGGCAGCTCGAGGAATTCCTTGATCCGGTTGGCAAAGTTGTCCACAGCCGAGTTGACCAGGGTGACGATCAGCACTTCCTGCTCGTCGCCGATCTTCCCCGAGCGGATCAACTGGGCGGCCAGGGCGCTCAGGGTATGCGTCTTGCCCGAGCCGGGCACGGCGGAAATGCCCATCTTCCCGCCGGTATAGGCGAGGATCTGGGCTTGGGCGGGGCGAGGGGTGAAATCGGCCATTTTCAGTCTTCGCGATCAGACTTTCTATGGGGTGGGCGTGTAAGTGGCGCAGGCGGTGCCGCAGCCACCCGGGCAATTGCCGCTGGTGCAGGTGTAGGTCTCGCTGGTGCCGATGGCGCAAGCCGGCGGGGTGCACATCAGGATCGGGGTGGCGGTCCCGGTGACCGTCGGGGTGAATGTTGGGGTGGCAGGGACGAGTTCGAAATTGACGCTCATCCCCGGCATGTTGAAGAAATTCGTCTGCACGGTTTGTGCGGCGTAGCCCGGGGCCTTGACTTGTACGGTGATGGTATCGGTGTCGTGGAAGAAGACCGGGTCGAAGGCAAAGCTCCCATCCGCCCCGGTGACGGTCTGGCCGTCACACAGGACCTGCGGGAAGTAGGAGACCTGGCTGCATGAGACGAGGGCGCCCATGACCGGATTCCCGTTGGCGCCGTCGACCACTTTCCCGGCGACCCGTCCCCAGCCCAGGTCGCCGGCCCGAAAGGTGGTCACCGTTGGCGTGGTGGTCGTCGTCGGGGTGCCGGTCCCGGTGGGGGGAGCGGTGGGGGTACGGGTGCGCGTCGGAAGGGGAGTCGGCGTGCTGAACCAGCCGCTTTTCTTTCCGCTGAAATAGATCAGCCAGAGGCCCAGCCCGATCGCCAGGATTGCCAGAATGCCTGCAACGAGTTTGGATTTCATCGACCCTCCTACGGATTCAACGGGGCGACCAGCGTCTGGATGCCCATGGCATTTTCGATGGCTGTCACGGCCGGCAGGCCGTTTTCGATAACGACCGGGACGTAATCGTAGCTCTGGACTCCCTGCGGCGTCAGGACGACGTGCAGGATGATGGTGGCGTTCGAGATGCCCTGGTAATCGTCGAAGACGAAATTCCCCAGGCTGTAGGCGATCAGCCCGCCGTGATACCTCTCGATGCCCTGCAGGATGTGGGGATGGGCCCCGATCACGAGCGAAGCGCCTGCGTCGATGGCGGCGTGGGCTTCCCGACTCTGGTTGGCCATCACGGACGAGACGTTCTCATAACCGGAGTGAAGCATAACGATGACCAGGTCGGCCTGGGTCTTGGCAGCGGCCACGTCGATCTTGATCTGATTCGGGTCGGCCCAGGCGATCCCCGGCTGGGTCTGGGTGGCGATCCAGGTGTGGGCGTCGAAGCCGGTGTTCTCGACCGGCACGTCCACGTAGCCCAGGAAGGCCAGGCGCAGCCCGTTCTTTTCGAGGATCACAGGCATGTGGGCCCGGCTGAAATTCGTCCCCGCGCCGACCGACTCGATCCCGTACAGGCTGAGGTTGTTTTGCGTATCCGCCAGACCCTGGATGCCGTAGTCCATAGAGTGATTATTGGCCAGGGTGACCAGATCGAATTTGCCCAGGGCGAGCGCCTTGGCGGTGATCGGCGGGGCCTGGATCGTGTAGGACTTGTGGACCGGGGAGCCGTGACTGGAGATGGAGCATTCCAGGTTGCCGACCCGCAGATCGGCTTGATCCAGGACGGACTGCACGCCGGCGAAGACGACCTGCGGTCCGTTTGCCAGGACCTGGTCCGCGATGGTCCGGCCGAGCATGATGTCGCCGACCGCGTCCAGGTTGACCACCCGGCTCGGGGAGGATGTTTCGGTCAGGGTGGGCGTCGCGCTCGGAGCCAGGGTGGGAGTCTCCGTCGGGGTTGCGGTATCCGGGACCGGGCTGGGAGTTTCGCTCAGGATCAGGGGCGGATCGGTCGGGGTCGGCTGCGGCAGGGATGGGGTGATCGTCGGCATAACGATCAGAGTGGGCAGAGGAGCCTGGGCGCAGGCCGCCAGCCAGGCAACTGCCAGCAAGCTGTTTACCAGTAAAATCCTAGTTCTCATGAAACTGATTCTCCAGTTGGATTTTCCAGATTGACTTCAAGAGCGGACCGCGCTGTTCAAAGCCGGATTCGCCCAGGTCGCATAATCCCAGGTAGACGCGTTCGCGGCAGCGCCGCAGCAGGCCGCCCGCCAGACGCGCCAGGGTCTGGCGGTTGGCATCCTCTTCGTCGGCCTGGGTCCAAAGCCGGCCGCGTTCCCATGCCCGGCTGAGCACGTAGGGCTGGGTGAGCGGCTGGAACAGGCGCTCCCACCACCCATTCGAGCCCACGTCCAGCCAGAACTGGACCGTGGCCGGGCGGTTCATCATCAGGAAGGTATGCGCCGGGGCAAGCAGGACGGCCTCCCCGGGCTGGCTCGGCCAGGCCTCGACGTATTGGGCGGCGATGACCCCGTCCTGCAGCATGGCCAGGTACTCCCGCCCGGTGTCGATCGGGGGATCGCCGGATCCTTCCATGGCCTGGCGGAACTTCTGGATCGACTCGATCAGGCTGGCGGCCGTGCGGGCGCCGTCGTGGTTGCGGTGGAAGCCGAAGCCGGGCTGCGAGAGGATCTCCCCAAACAGCCGGCGGAGGAAGTGGTCGAGGGGCTCGACCTGGGTGGAGCGATAGTCCGCCAACCAGGCTCGCAGCAGCTCGTAATGCTGGCCAAAGACGAAGGTGATACGCTCCTGGACTTCCGAGCGGATCGGCCCGAAGCCCGAGAGCGCAAGGTCACGCGGCCGGTAGACGATCTCGGCCAGGAGCTGGGCGCGCACCAGGTCCATGCCTTCGATGGCGTACAGGAAGGCATATGCCACGTCGAACTTGGTCGGGTGGATGCCCCAGGCCGGGTGGGCCAGCTCGGCCAGGGTCAGCAGGCAGTGGCTGGCGGGCTCGTCCCGCAGGGAGCGGGATGGACGGTGCGAGCGCCAAGGGATGCCGCGCTCCGTCAGTCGGGTGCTGAGCGAGAAGCGCAGTGAATCCGACAGGAACGGCGAAAGCACGACGATCTCCGCCGGCGGGACGTTTTCCTTGAGCAGCGCCTGGATCTCATCCGCCACCCATTCCAGCATTTGTGGATAGAAACGGGTCGGCGAGTCGGCCGGCGGGAAGACCAGGGCCTCCAGGGCTTCGGGGGCTGCTTCGCCTTGCACGCCGGTCTCCGGGGCGATCTTGCGGACGAGGGCGTTGTTCAGGCTGGCGATCGGTTCCCCGAACACGAAGGACTTGCTTAAGCCCTCCACCTGGTTGCACAACGCCCTCAGGCGCAGGGCGGATTCCGGGTCCGCACCCAGGAAGCGCCGGTAGCCTGCCTCGCTGTCGTAGATCAGTAGGGCTGAGTCGAACTCAGCCAGCCACTCGGCCAGCAGGTCGTGGGCAGCCGGGATGTCTTCCTCCAAGTTGTCCCAGATCAGGTGGTGGTACTGGCGGGCCAGGTAGGCGCGGCAGTCGGGCGCTCGCCAGAGGACCTTGCTGAATATTTCCAATTGGAGGGAAAAATCGAGAAGGTTGTGTTCGAGGCAATATTGGCGGAAGCGGCTGGCGCACTCCTGGGCATCTGCATAGACCCGCCGCTGGCCCGGGTCGCCAATCCAGGCCCCTGTCAGCCGTTCGCCGATCTCGGTATGGGGGAAGCCCACCGCGGCGGATTTGTTCAGGTTATCGAGGATCTGGCTGTATAGGCGGTTGCGGTCGATGGTGACGGAAGCGAAAAAGCCCTCGTCGAGCAGCGGCCGGACCAGGCGGGCCATGTAGTACTGGGCGGTTTCGAGGGTCAGGAAGACCGGCGGCTGGTCGGGATGGGCGAAGCCGGTCGGCGCGGCGGCCAGCGGCCAGAACAGGTCAACCAGGCGGCGGGCCAGACCGCCGACCGTGGCCAGGGTCACCTGTCCTCCCGGCCCAATCGACGGGTCTCGCAGGGCCGTTTCGTAAGGTTCCTGGAGGGTCCGTTGTGGGGTCAGGACCAGGATCGAATCCGCGGGATTGCCGGCGGCCAGCAAGCCTCCCAGGGCCTCCACACCGACTGTGGTCTTGCCGCAGCCGGCCGGCCCGGACAGGAAGGTTTTCGCCTGTTGGCTGGCTTGAAGGATCTGTCGTTGCTCCCTGGTCAGGTTCACAAGCCAAGATTAGCGGAAAGAGGAGGATTTGTCAACCGGCAGGAGGCCAGACTGCTCCCTTATAAAAAACCGCCTGGAGGATCTTCCCTCTTAATGAATAGCGATCTTGTTATCGAGG
>DATJPX010000133.1:0-28917 GCA_035506155.1 Anaerolineales bacterium | reverse complement strand
TCACAGGGTGATTTTACTGCCATTTGCAGGCAAATTTACCGAAATTTTATTCCCCACTAGTACTTAAGTCTATCAAATCGGTTGCTTTTTGTCCGAATTAGAAGTAAAATATTTCAAAATTCGAATAACTTATCAGACAATCAGGAGGCACTAATGACGCAACAACCAATGAGTAATGAAATTACAAGTGATGACAAGCTTTGGGCTGCCCTCGGTTACCCGATTTTCCTCGTCGCTCTCATCATGCTCTTTGTTGAAGGGAAAAAGGACCGACCGTTCATCAAGTTCCATGCAGTCCAAGCGCTTATCCTCAATGTTGTTATCTGGGTCGTCGCGATCGTTGTTGGCATTCTGGGAACCATCCTCGCTGCCATCACCCTTGGAATTGGCGGGATCGTCGGCTGTGTCATTCCGATCCTCTGGCTGCTCCTCTTCTGGCCTGCCATCCTCGCTTACCAGGGTAAATACTTCGACGTTCCTGTCCTGACCAAGTTCGCCCGCGATCAGCATTGGGTGAAGTAATCATCGCAAAGCATCGAGAAGCCTGCCGCCCGGCAGGCTTTTTTATTTGCCAAGCGGAAAATATTCTTCCCCGTGCATTTATTATGGTAGACTTGGGAAAACCAGTTTCCCATAAAGGAGAGGGCTATGAATCTCGGTAAAGCATTTAAATATCCATTCGAAGACAAGGAGTGGGCAAGCAAATTAGGATTGGCTGCATTGATCCTGATCGTTCCAATCCTGAATTTTGCCGTCGCCGGATATTCGATTGAGATTATCCGCAGAGTGATGAGGGGGGATTCCCAACCATTACCCAGTTGGGACGAACTGGGCAAGAAATTCTTGGACGGCTTGCTGCTCTTCCTTGCCAACCTGATCTACTCGCTGCCCATGCTGCTGCTCTTGTGCCTGCCCCTGGCGCTCATCCTCGTCCCGGCGATCCTTTCGGGCAATAGCAACTCGCAGGACCTTGCCAACGCCCTGACCACGGCCGGCGGGATCAGTGTGGCATGCCTTTCCTGCCTGTTCATCCTCTACGGTTTGGCCATCTCGGTCATCTTTCCGTGCGTTACCATCCTGTATGCCCGTGAAGGGACCTTTTCGGCCTGCTTCCGAATTCGGGAGATCTTTGCCATGATCGGCAAGAACGCAGGCTCCTTCTTTGCTGCCTGGGGGGTCTACCTGGGCACTTCCATCGGGGCTTCGATCGTAACCGGAATCCTGGGCGGCGTCCTCTTCTGGCTGCCCTTTATCCCTGCCATCCTGGGATTGGCCTCCGGCCTGTATACCCTGCTCGTTTACTCCCATCTGTTTGGACAATTCGCAACGCTCGAATTGGCAAGTGACAAACCGCTTGCGGTGGTCTGAGCGTCCATCCCGGCTGGGAGAATGTTCCATCCAAAGTGAAGGAAAAAAGAGGAAGGAGACACCTAATGAATACCCTAGAACGACCCATGCTCACCGGACCTCACAAGCCTGGAAAGATCCAGGCCGTTGGCATCGTGACGCTCGTCAGCGGCATCTCCAATATCTTCTGGATGCTTATCCTTACCACGACTGTCATCCTGCCCCTTGGGATCGCCTCGTACGGGATTGGCTGCCTGCTCGTCTTCTTCGTCGTCCCGCCGATCGTGTTGGGCATCTTCGAGATCGTCTATGCTGCCAAGCTGCTGCCTGATCCGATCAAAGCGACCAAGCCGTCGATGGCCCTGGCCATCCTGGAGATCGTCTGTTTTCTCACTGGGAACCTGCTTTCCGTCGGAGCCGGGATCGTGGCCCTGGTCATGTACAATGACCCGGAAGTAAAGGCTTATTTCCAACGATCTGCGCCTGCTGCCATGGTCGTAGCCTGAGTGAACGATTGCCTTTCAAAGAGACCGGCGCACGCGCCGGTCTCTTTGTATCTTGTGAAGAGCAACCGGATCGGCATCTGGGCGTATATGAATAAACAATATCCAATCAAAAGGAGTGGGACCATGAACCAACAACCGCCATTACTTCCCGGACCTCATAAACCCGGAAAAGTGCAGGCAATCGCCATTATGACGCTGATCAATGGCATCTTGAACATCCTCCTGGGCATCGGCGTGGCAGGGGGATTATCCTGGACGATCGTGTGCTGGCCGATTAGCGCGTATCCGGTCGTGCTCGGCATCCTGGAAATCATCTATGCATCCAAGCTGTTTTCGAACGCCCCAGGACCTCTCCAGCCGGCCCGTTACCTTGCCATCATGGAAATCGTCAACATCCTCTTTACTTCAGTTCCGTCCCTGGTAGTCGGGATTTTGGCCCTGGTTTTCTACGATGACCCGGAGGTCAAAGCCTTCTTCGCTAACCTGCCGGCCAAGGTGGAAATCTATAGCTGAAGGGTATGCCGGCCTTCCTGATGCGATGGAAATACGGGATGATGAAATCCAAGGGAAATCATCATCCCGTTGTCCAAATCAGGAGGTTGGAGGACGACCAGTCATATGTATAATGTAATCAGACATCAAATTTCCGAAGGAGAGTACCCATGACTGTTGCAACCCCAAATTTCAGTGCAACATCCAAACCCGGAAAAGTCCAGGCCGTTGCCATTCTGACTCTCATCAGCGGTATCACGAACATCCTTTGGCCGTTGACCGCCTATGCGATCATTGGGGCCAGCACCATCTTCGTAGGCTGCCTGTTCCTGCCTCTGTTTGTGCCGCCGATCATCCTGGGCGTCTTCGAGATCATCTATGCAACCAAACTGTTCCCCGATCCGATCAAGGCTGCCCGGCCTTCCCAATCCATCGCGATCCTGGAGATCATCTGTGCCCTGACGGTAAATATCGTCCCGGTTGCCGCCGGGATCATTGCCCTGGTCATGTACAACGATCCGGAAGTGAAAGCATACTTTGGCAAGTATGCCCCGGCCGCTCCTGTCCAACCCAAGCCGCAAGCCGTTCAGCCGGTCGCGGTCGCAGCGCCGGGACCCCAACCGGTGGAGCCGGTCGTCGTGCCGTTGGCCCCAGCTCAGCCTGAGCCGGCCCCGGCCCCCGTCGAGCCAGCCAGCCCGCTGATCGTCGAGCCGGAGCTCCCGCAGCCAGTCATCGAGACGCCGGGCCAGGCCGCTGCCGAATCTGTCGATGCCGTGACGATGGTCCAGAAGGTTGAGAAACCCGCTGTCAAGCCTGCCAGGGCCAAAGCTCCTGCCAAATCGACCGCGAAAACCGCCGCCCCCAAGCCGGCTGCAAAACCAAAGCCGGCCGGGAAAACCGAAGCTCCGAAGGCGACAAAAGCTGCCCCGGCGAAGAAGCCGGTCAAGCCGAAAACTACTAAATCCGCAAGTTAGTCCTTCCCGCCTCTTGACTTCTGCCTGCCAACACAATAGAATGTGGAGCACATTCTAAAGGTAGCAGGGAAGAGACCTCAAGCGTAAGCGGCAGGCGCCGAAGGGGCAAGCCCGGAACTGGCAAGGCCGGGCGAAACTCTCAGGCAAAAGGACCCTACTCTCCTCATCTCTGGAAAGCTTCCTGCCATCAGGAAGCACCGACGGGGCAATCCCGACTGGGCCGTAAGCCGACCTTCACCCGGGAGAATCTCTCAGGTCCATTACAGAGGGCGCACACACTCTATCCGTGCGCCCTCTTTTATTTGCCAACTACTCCTTGGAGGCCAAGATATGAATATCCCCGCCGCTTATAAATATACCAAAACCGATGAATGGTTCGACCCGACCAGCGGGAAGGTTGGCCTGACCGATTACGCCCAGAGCCAGCTTTCCGATATCGTTTTCGTGGAAGTGGTGGTTTCCGCTGGCGAAACGGTCCAGGCCGGCAAGCAGATTGCCTCGGTTGAGTCGGTCAAGGCTGCAGCCGAGTCCTATGCCCCGGTGACCGGCAAAGTCGTCGAAGTGAACGACAACCTGGCTGGCAATCCGGAGATCCTGAACGGCGACCCGTATGGCAAAGGCTGGATGGCCAAATTCGAGGGGGCAGACGCCTCCGGTCTGATGGATGCTGCCGCATATTCAAAATACTGCGAAGAACGGGCGCATTAATTCTCGAGCATGCACATTTAGCCGTATCTAACCGTTTTCCCTAACTGGAGTTGTCGTGACCTATATTCCCCATTCCCTGAAAGAACGGGATGCGATGCTGGCTGCCGTCGGGGTGAAGAGCCTCGAGGACCTGTTCAAGGATGTCCCGGCGGAGCACCGTTTCCCCAAGTTGAACCTGCCACCCGCCCTGACCGAGATGGAAGCCGCGGCCGAACTGGGCGAGCTTTCCATCGGCAACGAGAACATCCGCACGGACCTGGTCTCGTTCCTCGGAGCAGGCGCGTACAACCATTACATCCCGGCGGCGGTCGATGCCCTGTTGCGGCGCGGCGAATTCTATACCGCCTATACCCCCTACCAGCCCGAGATCTCCCAGGGCACGCTCCAGGCGATCTTCGAGTACCAGTCGCTCATTTCCGCCCTGACCGGCATGGAAGTCTCGAACGCCTCGCATTATGACGGGGCGACCGCCGTGGCCGAAGCTGCCAACCTGGCCTATGCCCAGTTCCGCGGCAAGCGGACCAAGGTGGTGCTCTCCCCGGCGGTAAATCCGCAGTACCGGGCCACCCTGCGCACCTACGTCCAGGGCATGAGCCTGGAGCTGGCCGGCGACGACGCCAAAGCGAACCTCGATGCAGGTCCCGAAGTGCTCGAGGGCCTGATCGACGAGACGACCGCCCTGGTCATCGTCCAGTACCCGGACTTCTTCGGGCGCATCTACGACTATACCAAGCTGATCGAGGCGGCTCACGCCAAAGGTGCACTCGTCTGTGCAGCTGCCAACCCCACCGCTCTGGGCTTGCTGAAGACCCCTGGCGAGATGGGCGCCGATATCGTGGTGGGGGAGGGCCAGCCGCTCGGCATCCCGCTCTCCTACGGCGGTCCCTACCTGGGCTTCTTCGCCACCCGCAAGCAATACCTGCACAAGATGGCTGGCCGGCTGGTCGGCGAGACAGTCGACAGCCGCGGGCAACGCGCCTATGTCCTGACCCTGACGGCCCGCGAGCAG
Source organism: Anaerolineales bacterium (assembly GCA_035506155.1). Classification (GTDB taxonomy): domain Bacteria; phylum Chloroflexota; class Anaerolineae; order Anaerolineales; family Villigracilaceae; genus UBA877. The sequence continues at coordinate 23,881 of DATJPX010000133.1, read as the reverse complement.
CACATCAAGCGCGAGCGCGCCACGTCCAACATCTGCACCAACCAAGGCTTGATGGCCCTGGCCTCGGCCATCTACCTGTCGCTGCTGGGGAAGTCCGGCTTCCGCCAGGTGGCCGAGCTGTGCTACCACAAGGCGCATTACGCCGCCGGGAAGATCGCCAAGGTCAAAGGCTATTCGCTGTGTTTCGAGGCGCCCTTCTTCCACGAGTTCTCGGTCTGCTGTCCCAAGCCGGTCGAGGAGATCAACGACCACCTGCTCGAACACGGTTTCCTGGGCGGCTATGACCTGGGCCAGGATTATCCCTCGTTGAAGGATCACTTGCTGGTGGCGGTGACCGAGATGAATACCAAGGACGAGATCGATGCCATGGTCGACGTGCTGGCGGAGGTGGCCCATGACTGAGAATACCATCTACGAGCTGTCCTCCCCCGGCCGGACCGGCGTGACCTTCCCCAAGCCGGACGTCCCGGAAGCCAAGCTGCCGGCGGACCTGCTGCGCAAGGACCTGCCCCTGCCCGAGTTGGCCGAGGTGGACGTCGTCCGGCATTTTACCAACCTCTCCAAATACAATTACAGCGTGGACGGCGGTTTCTATCCGCTCGGCTCCTGTACGATGAAATACAACCCCAAGATCAACGAAGAAACCGCCCGCCTGCCCGGCTTCGTCTTCACCCATCCACTCCAGCCGATCGAGACAGTCCAGGGCAACCTGGCCTTGATGTACCAGCTCCAGGAATGGCTCAAGGAGATTTCCGGTTTCGCCGCGGTGACCCTCCAGCCGGCCGCCGGCGCCCACGGCGAGCTGACCGGCGTCCTCATCATGCGGGCCTACCACCGCCTCCGCGGCGATGCCAGGCGGGTCAAAATGCTCATTCCCGACTCGGCCCACGGCACCAACCCGGCCTCCTCGGCCATGAGCAGCCTGGAAGTGGTCCAGATCCCCTCGGATGCCCGCGGCAACGTGGACCTGGCGGCCCTCAAGGCCGCCTGCGATGAGACCGTCGTCGGCCTGATGCTGACCAACCCGAACACACTTGGGCTGTTCGACGAGCACGTCGAGCAGGTCATCGCGGCCGTGCATGCTTGCGGCGGGCTGGTCTATGGCGACGGCGCCAACCTGAACGCCCTGCTCGGGATCGTCCGTCCGGGCGACCTGGGCTTCGACCTGATGCACTTCAACTTACACAAGACCTTCTCCACCCCGCACGGCGGCGGCGGCCCCGGCTCGGGCCCGGTAGGCGTGTCGCAGAAGCTGGCGAACTTCCTGCCCAGCCCGCTGGTCGGGATCGTCGAGGAGGCCGACGGCGAGCAGCCGGCCCTGTTCGGCTTCGTCGAGCCGGAGCACAGCATCGGCCGGGTCAAGGCTTTCAACGGTCACTTCGGCATGTTCGTGCGGGCCTATACCTACATCGCCATGCACGGCGCGGACGGCCTGCGCCAGATCGCCGAGTACGCCGTGCTGAATGCCAACTACGTCCGGGCCCGCCTGGATGGCGCGTACACCGTCCCGTTCGACCGGACTTGCATGCACGAGTTCGTGGCCGAAGGCCAGTGGGCCGAGGCCCCTGGCGTGCGCGCCCTGGACGTGGCCAAGCGCCTGATGGATTACGATTTTCACCCGCCGACGAACTACTTCCCGCTCATCGTCCACGAGGCCCTGATGATCGAGCCAACCGAGACGGAGAACAAGGCCACCCTGGATGCCTTCGCGGACGCCTTGTTGAAGATCGCCGAGGAAGCCAGGACCCAGCCCGAGCTGCTGAAAGAGGCCCCGCATAATACCCCCTTCGGCCGGATGGACGAGGTCAAGGCGGCCCGCGAACTGGTGCTGTGCTGCTGGCTGCCAAACGAATGAATGGGTAGGGGCACGACAGCGTCGTGCTCCTACTTTTTTTTGGAGGGTCGATGGGAAACATCCTGGTGCAATATTATTCCGAAACCGGGCATACGCAGGAAATGGCCGAATTGGTGGCGCAGGGAGCGCGGCGCGTCCTGGGTATTGAGGTGCGTTTGAAGCCCCTGGCGGAGTGCAGCCTCGCGGACGTGCTTTGGTGCGACGGGCTGGCCCTGGGCGCGCCGACTCACCTTGCTTCGATCCCCTGGCGGGTCAAGAAATGGTGGGACGAGGCGGTGGATCAAGCCTGGGGCAGGATCGACGGCAAGTTTGCCTGTGCCTTCTCCTCCGAAGGCGGCCTGGGCGGCGGCGCGGAACTGACCTGCATGGGCCTGCTGACCATGCTGATGAATTATGGTTTCCTGGTCTTCGGCGCCACCGATTACGTCGCTCCGCTGCATACTTTGCATTATGGCGTCGCCCTGCCCGGCCACCCGAAGACCGAAGCGGAGAAGGAACTGTGCCTCCGCCTGGGCATACGGCTGGGGGAATGGGTGGCGTACTACGTGGATGGGAACGAGGCCTGCCACCCCCGGAATGCCACCTATTCCCGACACGGATAACCATGCCGGATATTCGCATCGCCACCTCCCCCGACCTGCCCGCGATCGTTGCCATCTACAACCAGGCCATCGCGGCCGGGAACGCCACCGCCGACACGGTCCCGCAGACGGTCGAAAGCCGTCGGGGCTGGTTCGAGGAACACGCGCCCGAGTCGCATCCGATCTATGTCTATGAGGAAGACGGACGTGTGCTCGGTTGGCTGTCGGTCAGCGCCTACAGGGGGCGGCCGGCGCTGGCGCGGACAGGGGAGGTCTCGTACTACGTGGACTACGCCTGCCATGGCCGGGGCATCGGTTCGGCCCTGCTGGGGCACGCCCTGGCGGACGCCGGGCGGATCGGCAAAAAGGTCTACCTGGCGATCCTGCTGGAAGTCAACACTGCCAGCCTCCGCCTGTTGGAGAAGCACGGCTTCCAGCGCTGGGGCTACCTGCCCGGGGTGGCCGAGCGGGTGGGCGGCCTGTGTGGACAATATTATTACGGTCGGAATGTCTAGATCGTCGGTGCGCTGAGCCCCGGGCTGCAAAAGAACTTTCCGGACCGGTCGGATATGGGAATAAATGGGGATATGCCCGCCCTTTCTGGAACCCGCAAATATGAGTATATTGGTCCTATTCAAGCCAGCGTCGCAGTTTCTTATTCGTATTCTTATTGATAGGAGTGTTGGCAGTATGGACCGTTTATCGAAGATCCTGATCGGCATGGTCGTCCTCTTCTTCAGCATCGCCGCCTGCGGCCTGGGCAGAAATTCCGGCAGCGCGCCGAATGCAACCTCTGCGAGTTCCAATCCGCCTGCCTCGGCGGGGGGCGGCTCTTCGTCCGCGGGGTACGGGAGCGTCCCCGTTCCCACCGATACCGTCGATCTCAAGGCCGGACAGGTCTACAAGGTCGGTCAGGCGGTCAAGGATCCCCAGACCGGGGCCATCTTCGAGGTGACCGGCGTGAGCACGAACGGCAGCCTCCCCGGCCTGAACGCCGGCGAGACGTACTTGATGGTCGAGATCACCCTTGGCAATGCCGGCACGCAGACCTTCAGTTCCAGCTCGCTCGGCAGTTATCTGGTCAGAGCCAAATCGGACGGCAAGGGCTACGGGGAAGGTCACATCCTGGCGCTGCTCGCCGCCCAGGCCATCCCCTCGAACGCCGGGATGGACGTCGACGTCGCCCCGGGCGCCGCCTTCCACGGCATCCTGCCGGTGGTCCTCTCGACGACTGCCACCGGCCTGACGATCACCTTCACCCCGGCTGGGAGCGCCGCATTGGGCAATCCGTTCACGGTCGACCTGGGCCAATAGGCAATTCCCTTCCCGGAATATATGACGTAGGTCACGCAAAATGCGTGACCTGTTTTTTTGTTCCGTGACGACGTTGGATTTTCAGGCGTGGTACACTTGTCGGTTGTAAGACAACTTAATGTCTATCCGATTAACCACGAAGGCGAGAAGGCACACAGAACGACGTTTTTTTCCTTGGTTTTGAGGCGCGGCTTTGTGGTGAAGATCGTTAATTCTAGGATGGGTTTCGAATTTCGAAAGGAACCGTATGTGCGGCATCTTCGGTATCGTTACGGATAAAGAACAGACCCTCGGCCCGACCCTGGTCGAGGCCGCCCGCCGCCTGACCTACCGCGGCTATGACTCGGTCGGCGCGGCCACCCTGAACGGCAAGTCCATCGACCTGCGCAAGGACACCGGCCGGGTGGACGATGTGGCTGCCAAATACGACTTCGCCGGGATGACCGGCAGCCGCGGCATTACCCAGCTGCGCTGGGCCACCTTCGGCGAGCCCTCCCAGGTCAACGCCCAGCCCCATTTGGATTCGGATGGAGACCTGGTCGGGGCGCACAACGGCAACGTGGTCAACAACTTCGAGCTGCGCCAGCAGTTCATCGCCGAGGGCCTGACGGTCCGCTCGCAGAACGACGGCGAGTCCTGCGTCCATGCCGTCGAGCGTTACATCAACAAAGGCTACGAATTCCTGGACGCCATCCGCCTGGCCTACGGCGACCTGCAGGGCGATTACGCCTTCGTCATCGGCAAGGCGGACGACGACAGGCTCTACGCCATCAAGAAGGGCTCCGGCCTGGTGATCGGAATCGGCGAGGGCTTCACCTGCCTTTCGTCGGACCTGCCGTCGATTTTGCCCCTGACTCGTAAAATCGTGCGCATCCAGGACGGCGAGATCGTCACCCTGTGGGCGGACCGGGTCGAGCTGCGCTCGGTCAAGGACGGCAAGGTCATCGCCCGGGAAGCGGAGGAAGTGACCGAGTCGATGGACGCGGTCCAGAAGGGCGGCTATCCCCACTTCATGCTCAAGGAGATCCACGAGCAGTCCCAGGTGGCCCGTGAGGTCCTGCATATGCTGGCCGGCAGCCAGGAGGTCCAGACGGTGCTCGACAAGATGCGCACCGCCCGTACCCTGTACTTCATCGGCTGCGGGACCAGCTACCACGCCTGTCTGGCCGGGGCGACCTATTTCGCCCAGGTCGCCGGCCGGACCGTCATCCCGGTGCTGGCGCCGCAGTTCCTGCCGCAGTACCTGCCGGCGGTCAACCACGAGGACGTTGGCCTGTTCGTCAGCCAGTCCGGCGAGACCAAGGATGTGCTGAACGCGCTGAACGCGGCCGAAGCCAAGGGCATGACCTGTTTCGGGCTGGCCAACGTGATCGGCTCGACCCTGACCAAGGCGACTGTCTGCACTCTGCCGCTGTGCTGCGGCTACGAGATCAGCGTCCCGGCCACCAAGACCTTCACCAACCAGGTAGTGACCTTCCTGGTCCTGGCCTACCGGATGGCGAATCGTGACACCGCCGAGCTGGAGCGCATCCCCGAACTGATGGATCAGACCATCGAACTGGTCGCGCCGCAGGCCGCCGCGCTGGCCGCCGACATCGACAAGTGGAACGACCTGTATTGCCTGGGCTACGGGGCGACCTACCCCATCGCCTTGGAGGGGGCGCTCAAGCTCAAGGAGATCACCTACGCCCATTGCGAGGGCATGCTCTCGACCGAGTTCAAGCACGGACCGCTCTCGGCGGTGACCGAAGGCTTCCCGATCCTGTTCGCCGCCCCGCCGGACGGTGTCCCGCTGATCGTCAGCGGGATCAACGAAGTGACTTGCCGCGGCGGCCGGGCCATCGCCATCGGCGAGGACGACCCGCGCCTGCGCGCCAACGCCAGCGAGTTGATCGTCCTGCCGCCTTCCACTCCGCAGATCGCCGCCCTATTATCCGTCCTGCCGCTGCAATTGCTCTCGTACCACATGTCCGTGGCCCGCGGCTACGACCCGGATTTCCCGAGAAATTTGTCCAAGACGCTGACGGTGGATTAGAAATCCCCTCTTGTCAAATATCTCAAATTGAGATATAACGGCTTCGTGCACATCATTACCCGCAAGGCGCTGATCGAGTTTTGGGGAAAGCATCCCGATAGCCAGACGGCGTTAATGCGCTGGTTCAAGATCGTGCAGAAATCCGAATTCAAAAGCTTTGCTGAACTGAGACAGGCCTTCCCCTCCGCCGACCAGCACGATCGTTGGATCATTTTCGATATCGGCGGCAACAAGTACAGGTTGATCGCCTCTGTCCATTTCAATCGTGGTAAAGTGTATATCCGTCATATTCTGACCCACGCGGAATATGACCGAGGAGGTTGGAAAAAATGACCCTCGCAACTGAAGAGATCAAGGTCCATTGGATGAATATCGCCCCCTTGCTCACCGTTCGCAACAAGCGCGAGTACGACGCGGCGGTCGACCGGCTGAATGGATTGCTGGACGAGATCGGCGACGACGAGAAGCACCCGCTGTACGGTTTGCTGGATACGCTCGGCGCGCTGGTCCATGCGTACGAAGAAGAGCACTACCCGATCCCCGAGGCCAGCGGCGCGGACGTGTTGCGCTATCTCATGGAAGAACACGGGCTGACGCAATCTGACCTGCCGGAAGTGGGGTCTCAGGGTGTGGTTTCGGAGGTCCTGAGCGGCAAGCGCGAGTTGAACGTGCGCCAGGTGCGCGCCCTGGCCCAGAAGTTCAAGGTTTCGAGCGCGGTGTTCTTGTGAGCAAGACGCTAAGGGTGGATTGATTTGTAGGTCACACTTACTCACTCTTGAATGGGAAAGCGTGGCCCACTTTATTTCGCCCTCTCCGCCAGGACCTCTGGCAGCAACCTGAAGGTCTGGCTGTGGGCGTGGAAGGCCTGCTGCCGGATGTACACGCTGGTCAGCCAGGGGGCCTCAACTCCCTCTTCCCAAATAAACAATATAAAACGGACGATATTTATCCGGTACAAAGGGAGCATGGAATCCCTATCGGCGCGGTGGTAATAATTGCATTCGTAGGCTTTATTCGTTCTTGTTCGCCGCGGAGGAAAAATACTGGTATGAGATCGAAGCCCGCCCTGCTCCTTGCAATCGTTTGTTTGGTTCTCAGCGCCTGTGTGCCCGGAGGCGCGCCGAAATTATCCGTGGAATGGCTCACCCCGCACGCCGACTGGACCCTTGTCCCGGATATCTATCCCTTGCAGGTCAAGGTTGCCGGGCACGGCTTGATCACCAGGATGATCCTGTACATGGACGATGCGCCGCAGACGACCGTGACGCGTTTCAATCCAGCGGATGGCGGGGACGCGGCCAACCCGGTCGGCACGTTCCTGCTGACGGTCCCGAATGGGTCCCATACCCTCAAGGTCGAAGCAGATTCCGGAAGCCTGTCTTCAGAAACCCCGCCCCTGATCGTCTGCGGGATGGGCAAGACCGTGATGGCCGGGTTCTCGATGCCGATCTATTCCCCGTTTTCTACCGGAACCTCCGTGAGCTGCCCCGTCACCCCCGATTTCCCGCCGGTGGCGTCGGAAGGCACCGGGATCGTCACCATCGAAGCCCCGCAAGTGACGCCGCTTACGCTGGCTTACCCCTATAAGGGCTGCAAGGTGCCGGATGTCCGGCTGGAATTCGCCGCGTCCGCGAACGACCCCGGGGACCGTGTCGTCAGGATGGTGGTCAGCTATACCGTCAACGTTGGCGGCAAGGACATCTTCAGCGACGCCGTGAACCTGGTCAGCAACACCCGCTCCGGTGTGACGGATAATTTCTACGGCCCGACCACCGATTTGAGTCCGCTGCTGCTGGCTGCGGCCGATGGCGGCTCCGGGCTGATCGATTGGGTGGTGAATGCCATGGATAACTACGGCGGGATCATCACCTCCACCCCGCCGCAGGTCGTTCCTTTTGCCGCCTGCAAGGCTCCCAAGCTGGTCAGCGTCCATGCACCGGGAGTGGCGGCGCCCAATACGCCTGTCCCGGTCTCCACCGGCGCTTCCGGGTTGAGCGTGGCCCTGACCTCCACCGCGACCCGGCCTTCCCTTCCGACCGCCACGGAGACTTCCACCGCAGCCGCCTTGACCTTTACCACTGTCCAGGTGACGCCGAAGACGTTCAATCACCGGGACGCCAACCAGGCCACCTGCACTCCCAATCAGATCGATCTTAAGGTGCAGGTCTCGGACCCGGCGGCGGTCAATAACGTGCTGGTATTCTACAAGCTGACCGGTCCGGGTTCCTCCACGGACTGGAATAACGGGACGGTCATGACGCCGCTTGGGGACGGCTGGTACGAGCTCAAGCTGCCGGCGGACGGCGTCCCCGGGGCGGGCGGCTTCCAGACGGCGACTTTCCACTACCAGTTCGTCGCCTCGGATGCCAGTCAGAAGGTGCTGGCCCGCAGCCAGGCGTATGCGGATGTGACCCTGGGAGTCTGCAAATAACAACTTTTTGAAAGTGGAATGTAGTTGTAATTGCGGGAGAATCGAAGCCCGGCTATACTGAATGGATGACCGAGAGCCAGGCGCGCCCGACCATCCCGATCGAGTGGGGTCAAAAAGCCCGCTGCCCGAATTGTTCCACGCCGGGTTTGAGTGTGGTCCACCAGGCCAATTCACCTGACCAGTTGCATTGCCGCGCCTGCGGATTTGGCTTCGAGCTGGAAATGGGTGGAAATCGCCTGCACATCACCCAATGGCCGATCTCCCTGTTCGGCCGCGCTGGGGAAGTCGGCGAGGCCTGGCTGACCGTCGGGGAATTGGATGCATTCGTGCATCGGTCTGCTTCTTCGGCAAGGGAGCAGACCCGGCCGGAAGCGGCGAAGCCTCCGGCGGCAGTGCGACCGGAGATTCCTTCGACTATGCTTGCCCCGGCAACGGGTCGGACCGCCTCGGACACGCTCGAGCTGGACCAGCACGTCAAATCCCTGCGTTCGCTGGGAAATTCGTACAAACAGATCCGGACCGTCCTGGCGCAGACGATCGGCGACCCTGCCCGCCTGAAACTGGCGACGGAAATCACCGCTCAATTGGAACGCCAGGAACAGGGCCGCCAGCAGAAAAAGGTCTGGCTGGCGCTCAGCATCGTCAGTGTCCTTCTGGCGGTCATGGCGGTGGTCATATTCATGTTCCCGCGAATTACGGCCATTGACCAGCCTGCCCCGCCCCCTCCTCTGCAGGCGACCGCCGCTTCGGGGATCGTGGAAGCGCTGCACCTGGCCACCCCGGCCGTCTACCGGTATCCGACCCTTTCGGCGGACGATCCGAAGAGCTCCGTCCTGTGCCCGCGCGGACCCCGGGACGCTGCCAGCCTGTTTGGCGGCCTGACGGAAAATTGGAGTTTTTCGAACGGGGGATGGATCATGATCAACCCGGCCAAAGCGGCGACGATCACTATCCCGAATGGCATGAAAGCCGCCTACCTGACCATGAACGGGCACCTTAGTCTCGCAGAGGTGGAGGGACCGGCAAAAATGGAAAATGTCTACTATGTTGCGGTAAGTTGTCCGTGAGCATCCTGTAATTCGGCGATCCTTCTGCGAATTGCCCAAGAGGACAAAAAACTGGCCGGGATAAAGATCCCGGCCAGCCCCATTTTTTTCACGCAGAAAGCACTCCCTTAGGTGCGATGGAGGAAGCTGAGTGTATACCTCCCGCCTCGACTTGATTACTGGGTGGTCATGTTCGTGATCAGGTAAGTGTATCCGTATTTCCAGCCTTCCCCCTCGGCCTTGCCGGTGTAGCTCGGCCTGGCAAGGGCATCCTTGAGCCACTGACGGGCTTCCTTTTCGTTCTTGAAGCTGCATTGCCACCAATCCGATGGTTTGCCGTGCGCGTTCCGGCTGGCATCCGGATCATCCGTCAAACCTGCGTATTTCATTGGTCGCTCCTTCCGTATGCACTTACATCATAGCACGTTTAGGGTTGAATCGTTCCCATCTCTCCATCACTCCTCCGGCCTGCCTTCACACTCACTTCACAATCCCCGCCTATACTCCTGCATAGATCACAAGAGATTTCACTTATTCTTGAAAGGAGAACATTATGAGAATCTTTTGGAGAATCCTCGCTGCAGTGGTGTTGATTGCAGCCGTCGTGGGGATCGGTTTCTATGCCTATGGCCTCGGGATGAACCAGGGCCTGGCCCAGAAAGTGGCCACCACGACCACCGCGCCCGTTCCGGCGCCCTATATGTACCCATGGCATCCGTTCTTCGGCTTCGGCTGGTGGAGCCCGTTTGCCTGCCTGATCCCGCTCTTCCTGTTGTTCCTGGTTCTTGGGAGCTTCCGGGCGGTGATCGGACACGGACCGATGGGCTGGAACCATCACCACATGCACGGCCGCTGGGGCTGGCACGATGAGGAAGGCAAAGACGTCCCGCCTTTCTTCGCCGAGTGGCACCGCCGGGCTCACGGTGAGCCTGAAGAGGAAAAGAAAGCCTGAGTTCCTGCCCGATAGCAGGCCCGAGCCGATACCAGACTCGGGCCTGTTGTCGCCTGGATCAGTAAGGAGATTGCCATCGATGAACCGCTCCCGGGTTATGCCCCCCACTTATTTCTTGCTTGCCCTCCTTGCAATGGTCTTCTTGCACTTTTTTCTCCCTGTCTTCAAAATCATTCCTTCCCCCTGGACCATGATTGGGGTAATATTCCTGCTGGCCGGGATTCTGCTTTCGTTGGCAGGCGACCGCTTGTTTCGCCAGGTTGGAACGACCATCAGGCCGTTCGAGGAATCTGCCGCCTTGGTCACGAAAAGTGTCTTCCGGATCAGCCGAAATCCGATGTATCTCGGTTTTGCCTTGCTCCTGACCGGCGCGGCGGTCCTGCTTGGTTCCCTCACACCCTTCGTGATGATCCCGGTCTTCGTCCTGACGATCGACCGGCTCTTCATCCGGGCCGAGGAAAAGATGCTGATGGAGAAATTCGGCCAGGACTATCTGGAATACCAGTTGCAGGTCAGGCGCTGGATCTAGAAATTGCTTTTTGCTGTAAATCATCTGCAGAGCATGAAAACCATCCTTGTCGTCGACGACGAACCCAAGATCGTCCAGCTTGTTCGGGATTACCTCGAGCGGGCCGGCTTTCGCGTCCTGACCGCCGCGGGCGGGAAGACCGCCATGGCTTTGGCCCGCACCGAGAAACCCGACCTGATCGTCCTCGACCTTGGACTGCCCGAGATGGACGGACTGGATGTCACCCGCAGCCTCCGCCGGGACTCGAACGTGCCGATCATCATGCTGACGGCCCGTTCCGAAGAGACTGACAAGTTGATCGGCCTGGAGCTGGGCGCGGATGATTACGTCACCAAGCCGTTCAGCCCGAAAGAGCTGGTGGCGCGCGTCCGGGTGGTCTTCCGTCGGATCGAGACTTACAGCGAGGCGGGCACGGAAACGATCCGGGCCGCCGACCTGACTCTGGACGTGCCGCGCATGCGCGTCAGCGCCCCGGACCGCGATCTCGAGGAGTTGACCCCCACCGAGTTCGAGCTGTTGGCAGCGTTGGCCCGCCATCCCGGCCGGGTCTTCACCCGTGCCCAGTTGCTCAACGCCGTCCATGGGGTGGCATTCGAATCCTATGAACGGGCCATCGACGCCCACATCAAGAACATCCGTCACAAGATCGAGCCGCAGCCCGGCGAGCCACGTTATATCCTGACCGTCTACGGCGTCGGATACAAGTTCAAGGACGAGTGAGTATGCACGAGCCGCCCGACTTGCATAGCCAGCGAGAAATCCATGGCCGCCTCCGCCATCATCGTCGGCCGGATTGGTGGCCAGAGAATGAAACCTGGCCGCCCGCCCGCCCGCCTTGGAGGAATATGCGCGGCCGGGTCTATCGGCGTATGGGCTGTTTCATGGTCCTGGGCGGCGCGGCGGCCTTTTTCGTCTTGACGGTCCTGCTCGGTTCGATCGCCAGCATTTTCGGCCTGCTGCACGTGCCGGGCTCGGTTTCCTGGGTCCTGCCCGCGATATTTGCCCTCTTCCTGCTTGGAGTGGTCTCCCTGGTCTGGAGCGGGCGCGGCCTTCATCGAATTTCGGCGCCGCTGGGCGACCTGCTGGACGCAGCCGGCCGGATCGCCGAAGGGGATTATTCCCAGCGCGTGGCCGAACGCGGCACCCCTGAGATTCGTTCCCTGATCCGGGCGTTCAATGGAATGGCGAACCGTCTGAAGGTGACCGAGGAGCAGCGCCGGGACCTGATGGCCGACATCACCCACGAACTGCGCACCCCCCTGACGGTCATCCAGGGCAACCTGGAGGGCATCCTGGACGGCGTTTACACGCCCGACGAGACCCACCTCAAATCCGTCCTGGAAGAGACCCAGGTGCTCTCCCGCCTGGTGGACGATCTGCGCACCCTGGCGCTGGCGGAAAGCGGCGCTCTCCAGCTCAAGAAGGAACCCACCGACCTGTCCGTGCTGATCGGGGAGACGGTCTCGGCTTTCCGGGCCCAGGCCGACGCGGCGAGTGTGAAGCTCGACATCCAGTCCGATCCAAATGCGCCGCTGCTCGATGTAGACCCCGAGCGGATCCGGCAGGTCCTGTCGAATCTGATTGCCAACGCCCTGCGCTACACCCCTCGACAGGGGACGATAACAATTCACTACGGGATTGTCCCTGCCATGGGGGGCCGGCGCGCCGAAGTGATCGTGCGGGATGACGGCGTTGGCATTGCCCCGGATGTCCTCCCGAACATTTTCAATCGTTTTTACAAATCCCGCGATTCGAGCGGCACCGGGCTGGGCCTGCCGATCGCCCGCCACCTGGTGGAAGCCCACGACGGGACGATCGCCGCCGAGAGCCAGCCGGGCAAGGGGACTACCATCACCATCTGCCTGCCGGTTGGCGAAGATGCTTAGGAGCCGGTTCAATTCGCGGGGGCAATTTCAGGGGACGATTGTAGTTTGAGCAGGAAAGCCGCAGATAAGAAAAGAAGGGCGGTCAGCCAGTAGGGCGCGGCCGGAGCCCAGGCATCGTAGAGCGTCCCGGCCAGGATGGGGCTGAAGATGCTCATCAGGCTGCCGATGGCCGTGGTCACCCCCATGAGCACGCCCAATTCGCCCGCCGATACCCGTCGCGTGGTAAGCGCCCCCAGGGTGGGGAAGACGAAGACGCCCACGGCGCTGCGCAGGATGACGATCGGATAGACAAGCAGGTAGACGGGGTTTAGGCAGGTGGCTAGTGCGCCGAGCGCCTGGAGTGCCAGGCAGGCGACCGCCAAAGCCTTCTCCCCGAAACGGGAGACCAGCCTCTGTACCAGGCCGAATTGGACCAGGGCGACCGTAACTCCCACCAGCATCGTCAGCAGGCCAAGCTGCCAGGGCTGGGCGGTAAAGCGCCGGATGAGGAAGATGTTTTCCGTGCTGTTCATCCCGCTGAACCCGAAGTTGTAAAGGCTCAGGACCACGAGCAATCCCGCCAGGCCCGGCAGGCGGCCCATCTCACGGATGGATGCCAGCGCGTTGAAGTCTTTGGCGTGCATCCGGCCGGTCGTGCGGCGCTCTTTCGGCAGGGACTCGGGCAGGAAGAAGTATCCCAGGACCATGTTGAGCAGGGAAAGACCGGCCGCGAAGAAGGCCGGGGCGCGCAAGTCGAACTGGCCGAGAATTCCGCCCAGGGCCGGGCCGATGATCAGGCCGATCCCCCAGGCCATCCCGATCAGGGCCAGGTTCTTGGCCAGGCTGGCCGGTTCGGAGATGTCGGCGATATAGGCTGAGGCGGTGGACATGTTCCCGCCGGTGATGCCGTCGATCAGCCGCGAGAGGAACAGGATCCAGAGCGCCCCGCCGATCCCGAAGACCAGGTAGCCGAGCGCGGAGCCGAACAGGCTTACCAGGAGCACCGGCCGGCGTCCCAGGCGGTCGCTGAGCTTGCCCAGGACGGGCGCGGCCAGGAACTGGGCGGCGGAATAGACCACGCTGAGCAGGGTGACCATCAGCGCCTGGCTGCTGTAGCGACGGACGATGTAAGCCGAGACAGGGTAAAGGATGGAGATGCCGACCACGTCCATGAGCATGATGCAGAAGATCAGGACGAGAGCCGTCCGGGTGCCCTTCAGCCTGGAGAATATCCCGGCGAGGTGTTGGCGAGGTTGAGGTTCCATGGGGGAGGAGGGTGCCTTTCAGGCGGATTGGCGGACGATCAACTCGACCGGGATGGAGACGTTGGCGACCTGGCCGGTCCGCAGGTATTCGACGAGGTTCCCGGCGAGCAGCCTGCCGGCCAGGGGAATGTTCTGGCGGATGGTGGTCAGCGGAGGCTGGCTGAGCTCTGCCACGGACAGGTCGTCGTACCCGACCACGGCCACGTCCTCGGGCACCCGGCGCCCCAGCCGGCGGATCACCTGGATCGCGGCCAACGCCATCATATCGCTGACGACGAAGACGGCGTCCAGGTTCGGGGCCTGTCCGAGCAGGCGTTCCATCCCCGCTGCGCCGGCCGTGCTGGAATACGGCTCGTAGGTTATCCGGTCCGGATCCACGACCTGACCGGCTTCCTGCAGGGCCCCTGCAAAGCCGTTGAAGCGCAACTGGATTTCCGGCTCGTCCGTCGGGCCGCCCAGGAAGGCGATCCGTTTCCGGCCGGACTTGAGCAGGTGTTCCGCGGCCAGTTTCCCTCCCTGAACGTTGTCCCCCGAAACGGAGGGGACGGCCTGTCCGGGCTGCGGTACACCCCAGACGATGAAGGGGGCCTCCATTTCCTGGAGAGCCTGGATGTGGCGCTGCCGGTAGCTGGAGGTCAGCAGGATGAAACCGTCCACCCGCCCGCTGTCCAGGTACTGGTGCACCCAACCGGTCTCCTGCGGGTCCACCTGGACGACCAGCATGTCATAACCTTCGGCCGACAGGCCGTTGGATATCCCGCCCATGACCTCCAAGACAAACAGGTCGGCGATCGAGAAGTCGTTGTTGAACGGGTGGACGACGAAAGCGATCGTGCGGCTTTGTTTCAGGCTGAGCTGGCGGGCCTGGACGTTGACCAGGAAATGATTTTGCTCCGCGATCGCCCGGACGCGTTCCTTGGTCGCTTCCCCGATCAGGGGGCTGTCGCTCAGGACCCGCGAGACGGTGGACTTGGAGACGTTCGCCAGGCGGGCAATGTCGGCGATGGTTTGGACCGGCTTTTTGTTCATATTTCAGCACCTTTTATGCAACCGGTTGCATTATACGGGGCAATCATCGGCTTTGCAAGGGGAAAGCAGACTTTCCTCGGTCAGGCATCCCTTAACTGCGGATTTTGTGCAATAATGAGACAACATCCTTTTTCATCCTTAGAGGTGAGCATGGCAGAACGGGTTTTGGTGACCGGGGCGACAGGGTACGTGGGCGGACGGCTGGTGCCGCGCCTGCTGGAGGCGGGCTACCGCGTCCGGGTGCTGGTGCGGGACCCGAGTCACCTGCAGGGCCGGGCCTGGCTGGACCGGGTGGAGGTGGTCCAGGGGGATGTGCTCGAGCCGGAGACCATGGAAGGCGCCCTGCGGGATGTCAAGGCAGCCTACTATTTGATCCACAGCATGCGCGCCGAGGTCGATTTTCGGGAACGGGACCAGCTGGCGGCCCGCAATTTCGCCCAACTGGCGGAGAAATCGGGGCTGCAACGGATCATCTATCTTGGAGGGCTGGGGGATCCGAACAAAAAACTTTCCGAACATTTGCGTTCCCGCCACGAGGTCGGCAGGATCCTGACGATGTCGGGCATCCCGGTGATCGAATTTCGTTCAGCGGTGATCGTCGGGTCGGGCAGCGCCTCCTTCGAGATGATGCGCTACGTCGTCGAGGGCCTGCCGATCCTGATCTGCCCGCCCTGGGTGATCACCCGCATCCAGCCGATCTCCATCCGGGACGTCCTGGATTATTTCATTGCTGCCCTGAAACTGCCCGGGGAGAGGCTGCCGGCCTATCAGGTCATCGAGATTGGCGGCTCGGAAGTCCTGACCTATCACGACATGATGCGCGGCTATGCAGCGGCGCGCGGCTTGAAGCGTTGGATGATCCGGATGCCCTGGCTGCCAACCCGCCTGTGCGCATACTGGCTGCAGTGGATCACCCCGATCCCGGCCGGGATCGCCTACGTCCTGATCGAGAGCATCCGCAACGAGGTCATCGTACGGAACGATTCTGCCAGCCAGCTCTTCCCGCAGATTCGGCCGCGCAATTACCAGGTCTCGCTGGAACGGGCGCTGATGCGCATCTCCTCCGACCAGGTGGAAACGACCTGGTCGGATTCCCAGGCATCCTACACAGGCGACATCCGCCCGGTGACCCTGACAACCTACGAGGGCCTGCTGCTCGAGCGCCGGCAGCGCTTCACCGCCGCGCCGCCCGAGGCGGTCTACCGGGTGTTCACCGGCCTGGGCGGGAAGCGCGGCTGGCTGCACGCCAATTGGATCTGGCTGGCCCGCGGCATCATCGACCGGATGGTTGGCGGGCCGGGTTTCCGGCGTGGCCGGCGCCATCCCGACGAGTTGCGCGTGGGCGACGCGGTCGATTTCTGGCGGGTGGAAATGCTCCAACCGGGCCGGCAGATGCGCCTGCGGGCGGAAATGAAAGTCCCCGGCCTGGCCTGGCTGCAGTTCGAGGTGACCCCTTATTCCTCGAGCGAGAACCTGGTTACCCAGACGGCTTTCTTCGAACCCAAGGGCCTGCCGGGGCTGCTCTACTGGTACTTGCTCTATCCGATCCACGGATGGATGTTCAGCATGCTGATCCGGCGGGTGGTGGAGAAGGCCGAACGGACGAGGTAATTTTCTTTACCAAAATAACTGAGCTGAACAAAGCTTATCTCGGTTCATCCCCGGTCAAAATTGTAGGGCGAGATATGATCTCGCCCTACTTTGATTTAATGGTGTTCTTCTTCCTCGGCCTTGTCCGCCTCGGCCTTCGTCTTGTGGACTGTTCCGTCCGGGTGGTTGGGCGGCGAATACAGCGTGTAAAGCTTGAGTGGTTTCTTCCTGGAAGTGTTGATCACATTGTGATATGCCCCGGCCGGGACGATGACGGCATCCCCGGCTTTGGCGAGGTGCTCTTCCGAGCCATTGAAGACGAATTTGGCCTCCCCCTCTTCGATGCGGAAGAACTGGTCGACGGCCGCGTGGACCTCGTTGCCGATCTCCTCGCCCGGCTGCAGGCACATGAGCACCAACTGCGCATATTTACCCGTGTAGAGTACCTGGCGGAAATAGCCGTTCTTTTCAGTCAATGTTTCGATAGGCCCCACATAACCGGTCATCTCTTTGTGCCTCCTTTTGGGATAAGTGATGGTGGATATTCCACGATCATTGTAGCACGGCGCCAGGGGTCTGGGGCGGTGTATGCCGCCTGCCAGAATATGTGAATTGCGAATGCCGGATTGGGTGTCATCTTCCCCCTGTTTGGATGGCAATTCCGAACAGGGGTGGAAATCACGGCGCCGTGGTCTGGATCGTGGTCTTCATGACCACTTCCGTGTATGGGTTCCAGGTGGACATGGTGTAATAAAACGTCGAGCTCCCGCCTGCTGCGTCGCCGGTGGTGAAACGGGAGATGAAGTAGGGCGCGTACTCGCCGCCATATACGTCCAGCCGGCCGGGGTCGCTCAGGGTATCGCAAGGGGCGGGATTCTGGGCATTGACGGCGCGGTGCATGAAGTGGCAGTAGCCTCCATCCGTGTCCGGATTGAAGATCGTCTGGGCGGTGCTCCACGGCCCCCAGGGCTCCGGCGCGGTTCGCATGTAGATGCCGCGCGGATTCGCAGCGGTATTGTCCAGGCAGTTATAGAGCATGACCCAGCGTTTGACGAACGGATTCCAGTCGACGCCCAGCTCGCCCATGCAGTCGGCGAGTTGTGGCTGGCCGGAGGCATCCGGCGTCACGTCGTGGAAGAGCGGGATGGCCTGGCTTTCAGCAGGAGAGAAGGCCGGCACCCCATCCGGCTGGACTGCGCTCAGGTATTCGATGCCTTCCAGGCTGCCCATACTCCCGACCGGTTTGCGGGCCAGGAAGGGCGGGCTCTTGCGATAGAGCGAGCCGCCCTGGGTTCCCCAGAAATACAGATAGCCGTCATTGCCTTTGGCAATCGCGACGTTGATGAACCGGGCGTCGGGTCCTTTCGAGAAGTCGTAAAGATAGTGGAACGTATTGGCGCCGTCGTCCGATTCACCCACCACGGTGCGGGTCGCGAAGCCCGGGGGCGAGACCTGGCGATCGGTTCCGAAGATCACATACATCTTCCCGGCATCGCTGATCCCGGCGATCGGAACCTCGAAAGCCTTCAGGGTGATCGCCGGCTGCCCTTTTGCGTTCAGGACGACCGGGTTCTTATATGCTCCGATCGAATCGGTGATGAAATTGAGCGTCAGGCAGTGGTCGATGGCCTTGTCGGTGCTGAAGGCGATGGCGTCGTTCTCGTCCGGGCTGCGCGGCGGATCCTTTCCCATATTGGGCTTGCCTTTGAAGGAGGCCGTCGGCATCGAGTCGCCAAAAAGGAAGAACAGCTTCCCATTGTATTCGAACGAATAGCCGAGGTCGTTCCCGACCAGCCCGACACGCGACTCCGTCTGGTTGACGGTCGGCTGGTCGAATTCCCGGTCGGTCTCGCCGACCAGTTGGCAGATTTTCTGCGAGGAGCCCTTAACGTAGATGACGCCGCCCGTCACCCCGGATGGGTTGAGGGGGAGGCTGGGATTTGCCGGGGTCGCCGAGGCAGCCGGCGTCGGGCCGTTGGATGGAAGAGTCGCGGGGGGAGATGGAGGTCGAGCGGGTGAGGGCGCCGGGATTGCGACACACCCTGCCAATAAGATTGTCAGACCGACCAATATTTTCAATCGCATACTATTTACCGGTAAATCAGGATCGATGACCGAATTGGATTATATCATTCCGGATATCTCGGTTGTGTAGTTGTTGTAACGTCATGGCGGCGATAAAAATGTTCCGCGGAACATCCCGCGTTCAATCGCCCGGGCCGTCATAGCGCAGGACGGTCAGGCTGTCGGCCCCGTTCAGGATCGTCAGCAAGGGACCCCGGCGCGAGAGGAAGACCGGGCCGGAGGCCGCCGGAACCGGTTCGGATGTCCAGGTGAGGCCGCCATCGGAGGTGTGGTAGGCCCGCACCTTGCCCTTCTGGTAGGTCTCGCTGACCACGATCAGGCCGCGTTCCCGGTCGGAAAAGCGCATGGCGGCCATCTGGTAGGCGGCTTTCGGGATGACCAAGCCGGCCAGGTCCAGCTTCCCGGCGTTTTCCCAGTGGTCGCCGTTATCGGCGGTGAAATACAGCTTGCCGGAGAAATCCAGCAGGAAACCGGTCGCGGGGGCGATCAGGTCGATCGAGGCGATGTCGTCCAGCCCGGACGGCTGGGGCACATCGGACCAGGTGGTCCCGCCGTCGCTCGTGGAGCCGAACATGTACAGGCTGGCGATCCAGCCGGTGGTCGCATCGAGGAAGCTGATGGTGTGGAAGGGTTTGGTGGTACCGAGCCCGTAATCGCTGACCGGCAGGAAGTTCGCCCCGCCGTCGGTGGAGCGGCGCACGTTCATGGCCCCTCCGCTCGTCCAGGCCACGCGGGTATCGACGATGTCGATCCCGTAGCGGCAATCGGACTGGTTGGTGCCCTGGAACCAGTGCCTGCCCCCATCGGTGGTGGTAAACATGTAGCCCGGAGCGGTCCCGGCGGTGATGCCGTAATCTTCGGTCAGGAAACCGGCCGCCATCACGTTTTGATCGACGTTGTGCACGGCGACCAACCGCCAGGGTCCGGCCGGGACGGGTTTCGCGCAGGCAGCTAGGCAGACGGCTAGGGAGATCAGCGAAATCAGTCGACGCATGGGTATACCCTCCGGCCGGAATTATACCCAGGAACTTTGCGCGCAGCGTTTATAATAAGAGGGTCTGGAGAAATCCCGCTCCAGGAGGCGGGAGCAGTTATTTTAGATGTACTGGCGGACAAATCCCATCCTGGAAAGGACGACCCTTTATGGCTGAGGCCGGCAACATGACTGCCCGCGTGGGACAGAAGGCCCCTGAATTCGATGTCCCGGCATATTATCAGGGTAAATTCCTGACCGTCAAGCTTGCCGATTTCCATGGCAAGTGGCTGATGCTCTATTTCCATCCCGGCGACTTCACCTTCGTCTGTGGGACCGAATTATCGGACGTGGCCGGCCGGTATGCTGAATTGAAGAACCTGGGCGTGGAAGTGCTCTCCTTCAGTGTGGACAACATCTACGTTCATAAAGTCTGGAACGACGTCGAGATCTCCAAAATCGTCGAAGGCGGGGTGCCTTTCTACATGGGATCGGACATCGCCGGGAACGTCGGCCGGATGTACGGGGTGTACGACGAGGACCACGGGCTGGATTTGCGCGGCCGCTACATCATCGATCCGGACGGCGTTTTGCAGGCGATGGAGATCCTCTCTTCGCCGGTCGGCCGGAGCATGGACGAGGCGCTGCGCCAGTTCCAGGCGTTCCAGCAGGTCCGCAAGACCAGGGGACTGGAAGCCTGTCCTTCCGGCTGGCAGCCCGGGGAAGCCACCCTCAAGCCCAGCCCCGATCTGGTGGGTAACCTGTGGAAGGTCTGGAGGCTGAAGAAATAAGGCAAGCCCGGGGAAGCGCCGCCCCCCAACCGGACGGCACTTTTTTCGCAGAAGAGGGTTAACAGTATCAATGGAGCGAAGGTTGAATCTCGTCACCGGTGCGACCGGCCATATCGGGAACGTACTCGTCCGTGAACTGCTCGGGCGCGGCGAACGCGTCCGGGTGCTCGTTCGTCCCGGGCGGATGCACCGGGCGCTGCGCGGCCTGGACGTGGAGATCGCCCCGGGTGATGTCCTGGATACGGCTTCCCTCAAGCGCGCCACCCGGGATATCCAGGTGGTCTATCACCTGGCGGCGCGCATCAGCCTGGAGACCGGCCCGGACCCCGAGACGGAGCAGGTCAACCACCGGGGCACGCTGAACGTCATCGAGGCTGCCCGCCATTCCAACATCCGCCGGCTGGTGTACGCCAGCTCGATCTACGCCTTACACAAACCCCCGGACGGGGTTCCCATCGACGAAGGCCAGCCCTTCGATGCGCTCAACTGCCAGGGCGCCTACGATTGCTCCAAGGCCCGGGCCTCGCTGGCCGTCCAGCGGGCGGTTGCGGATGGGCTGGACGCGGTCATCGTCTGCCCGACGGCGGTCACCGGCCCATACGATTTCCACGATTCGGAAGCCGGGCGGGCCATCCGCCTGTACATGCGCCCGGGGATGAGGTTCTACATCGACGGCGGTTACGACTTCATCGACGTGCGCGACGCTGCCCAGGGATTTATCCTGGCAGCCGAAAAAGGCCGCAGCGGTGAGACGTACATCCTGAGCGGCGACCGGATGACGGTCCGGGATGTGGCCCGGACGGTCTGGGCAGCCACCGGACGCGGTTCCGCCGGCCTGCACATTCCGCTCGGATTGGCCTACATGGCAGCCGACGTGCTGCCATTCATCTGCGAACTCACCGGGGGCAGGCCTTTTTTCACCCGCTATTCCCTGGATGCCATTTGCAGCAATTCACACATCAGCCACGCCAAGGCCAGCCGCGAGCTCGGCTTCGAGCCGCGCCCGGCCCGCCAGGCGGTGCTGGATGCGGTCGGCTGGCTGCGGGAGAATACGCTCCTGGAAGCCGGCAAGCTGGCGGCTGAATCAAAAATCGAGGCGGCGGTCTGACCCGCCGCCTCGATTTTTATTCGAGGGGATGGATTCCCTACTTTTCGATCGTCCACAATTTGGCGTTCGAGACTTCGCAATGGGTGCCGAAGCCGGCATTCGTCCCCGAAAGGACGGTAAAGCCCAGCGCGCCATCGGTCATCTTCCCCTGCAGGCCGTGGAAGGTCTTGATATATACGCCGTTGATGAAGACATCGAATTTGTCGTTGACGGCCGACATGGCGAAATCCGCTTCGCCCTTGCTGGCGGGTCCGCCGTAATAGGCCGCTCCGGAATTGCGGAACTGGTCGGTGGAGATCCCGAATTCGAGATAGCCGGTCGTCAGGATGAAAATGACGTAATGCTGGTTGTTATCCTGGATGTGGAAGACGACTCCGCAGCCCGATGGATTGGGGGTCTTCGAGGCGCTGTCCCAGGCCATGTGAGCCTGCAGGACGAAATCGGCGGGTTCATAACCGGTGGTTTGCCAGCTGTACCAGGCCAACTGGGCCCAATCGTCCGTAAAATTCTTGAGGGCATTGTAAGTGCCCTTGGTCGAGGGGATGTAGCCGTCCGAGTTCAGGCTTTGCACGAAGGAATACATCTCCGTGTAGCGGGCGGTCGAAGTGTAATTCGGGGTAAAGGACGGCCGCGGCGTGAGCGTCGGCGGCGGGGTCGCCGTCAGGCTGGGGGTCTGGGTGCTGGTCGGGACGGGGGTCGGCGTGGCCAGGAATGACGGGGTTGCGCAGGCCAGGATGGAACCCAGCAGGACCAGGACGATCAACATTTTGAAGAAACGATTGTGTGCCATTATCCCTCCGATACGATCAGCAGTGGTGTCAGGAAAATTATAGTGCGTTAGAATTGTCCTGGCAATTGACATAATTCCTCTTTCAGGAGTACGCATGACCCGTCCCATTCTGTTTGGCACCGGCCCCGATTCGCTGGCAAAGGAAGGCCTGACAACCAGCATCGCACCCCGCGAGGACGGCCGGCGGGCCGCGACCGCCCGCGGGACATTCGAATGGTGGTATTTCGACGCCCATTTCGAGGACGGTTCGACGGTCGTGATCGTTTATGCGACCAAGCCGATCACCAGCCCGGGCGACCCGCTCCGCCCCAACCTGTCCCTGACGATCACCCGCCCCGACGGGACGAAACTGGCGCGATTTCCCTACCTCCCGGCAGACCAGTTCTCGGCTGCCGCCGAAAAATGCGACGTCCGCCTCGGTCCGAGCTGGGCGCGCCAGGGCGAAGCCGACGGCCGCTGGACTTACCAACTCCACGCCGAAGCGGACGATCTGGCCGCCGAACTGACCTTCAGCGGGCTGGTGCCGCCCTGGCGGCCGGGGGCCGGGAAAACCTACTTCGGCGACTACGAACACTACTTTGCCTGGCTGCCCGCCATCCCGTTCGGGACTGTTACGGGCAGCCTCAGTTACGACGGCCAGACCCACCCGGTACGGGGGACGGGCTATCACGACCACAACTGGGGCAACGTCCCCCTGCCCTCTGTCCTCGACCACTGGACGTGGGGGCGGGCGCACCTCGGCGAGTACAGCCTGATCTTCGTCGAGCAGATCGCCGCCAAAAGGTACGGCCTGGGACGCATCCCGGTCTTCCTGCTGGCAAGAGGGAACGAGGTCCTGGCGGAGGACGCCCGATTCCTGAGCATGCAGGCCCAGGATTTCGTCCATCACCCGGGCGGGAAGGACTATCCACACCGGGTGGATTTCTCCTGGGATGGACCTTCCGGCCGGGTAAAATTGGAGCTGCGCGATCCCAACCTGATCGAAGCCACCAGCCTGCTGCTCGGCCTGCCGCGCTGGCAGCAGGTACTGGCCCGGCTGGTCGCCAATCCTTTCTACTTCCGCTTCAATGCCCGCCTGGACCTGGAGATCGACTTATCCGGGCTGCACGATACCGTGCAGGGCCCGGCGCTCTACGAAATCATGCTGCTGCGATAGGAGAATTCATGCCATCCATCATCGACCCCGAAACCATCTACGTCGACGACCTGCCGGCCATCTGGTCGCCGGTACAATGGGAATTGAGCGAGGAGGAACGCATCCAGGCGCTGGAGGAACAGGCCACCGCCAGCCTGCTCTGGACGATGGACGCCCCCGAAGCCATCCTGCGCCTGCTCCTGGATGAGATCGGCATCCAGCGCCTCTACGCCGCGCCGCCGGGATACAACCCGGCCGAGCAGGGCGATTGGAACAAGGACCTGATCACATTCGGCGTTGAACGGCCGATCAAGCTCGAGACCGTCGAGCGGACGCCGACTTCCACTCACCTGGTCTATGATTTTGGGGAGCTGGGCCGCTGGGAGTTCGTCATCGAATCCGAGCGGGTGAGCATCCAGCGGATCTAGGAATTGCACGTAATCGGGGCTAAGCGGCCGGTTCGAGGCGGACGTAGAGCCGCTTGTTGATCCGGCCCTTGTTTTCGGT
>DATJPX010000132.1:0-9222 GCA_035506155.1 Anaerolineales bacterium | reverse complement strand
GACCACTTTGGGAGTGTTGAGCGTGGTGAAGTCCTCCCGGCCCGGGTCGACGCGCTCCGGCGAGAATGCCAGGAACCAGTCCTCGCCCACGGCCAAGCCTTTTTCCTCGCCCAGCTTCGGCAGCAGGACTTCGCGCGTCGTACCAGGGTAGGTGCTGGATTCGAGCACCACGACGATGCCTTTGTGCATGTACTTCGCGAGTTCCTCGGTGGCGGAAAGGATGAACGACATATCCGGGTCGCCGGTCTGGCGCAGCGGGGTCGGGACGCAGATGCTGACAGCATCCGCCTCCTTAAGGGCTGCGAAATCGGCTGTTGCCCGGAAAGCCCCGGATTTGACCAGCTTTTCCAGTTTTTCGCTCGGCACATCGGGGATGTAGGAAACGCCCCGGCCGATCGAATCGATCTTGCGCTTGTCCGGATCGATCCCGGTGACTTTAAACCCAGCCTCAGCAAAAACCACTGCCAGCGGAAGGCCGACGTATCCCATCCCCATGATCGCCACCCGGGCAGTCTTGTCTTTTATTTGCTTGAGAAGGGTATCTTTAATGGTCATTCGTTCTCCAGGTCATCTTCTGCCACAACCTCATTCCAGGCCCGGGCGCGAAGGCGGAATCATCTGCGGCTCCGCCCGATCGTCCCAGGTAGCTAGAAGAGGTTCAATTGCTTCGGTTCTTCCTTCGGCTCCTCGGCCGGAGCGGGCTCGGAGCGCTTGAGGGCGGAACGCGCCTGCTCAAGCAGCTTCGGCAGCTGGGCAAAATCCTTGAGGATGGCCGGCTTCAACGCAGCCTGGTGCAGGGCGGCTGCCGGATGGAACATGGCAATGACGAAACGATTTCCAACCCGCCGCATCTGCCCATGGACGGAGCTGATCTTGGCGCCCGGCATGTACTTGGCCATCGAGAAACGGCCCAGGGTGATGATGATCTTGGGATCGATGGCGGCGATTTGCCGTTCCAGGTACTCGTTGCAAGCCGCCAGTTCTTCCGGGAGGGGATCCCGGTTGCCAGGCGGACGGCATTTTACCACGTTGCCGATCCAGACGTCTTCGCGCTTCATCCCGGCTTCAGCCAGCAATTCGTTCAAGAACTGGCCGGCGGCCCCGACAAATGGACGTCCCTGCTCGTTTTCGTGGAAACCGGGTCCCTCGCCGATGAACATGATCTCCGAGTGGGCCGGCCCCTCACCGGGGACGGAATTCTTGCGCGAATGGTACAGTGCGCATTTCTGGCAGCTCGAAACTTCCTTGGCAATCTGGGCTAACGTTTCTTCGGCGCTCATGCGGCCTCCAAACAATCGAAATTCTCCAGGTTCATCAGCAAGGCGTCTTCGTTGTTGTCTTTGTAATAATGAGGGCGAACCCCGGCTACTTCGAAGCCATATTTCTTGTACATGGCCTGGGCGGCGCTGTTCCCGGCGCGCACCTCCAGGAAGGCCCGCCTGGCCCCTTCGGCCTGGGCAGCCCGCAGGGCGTGCAACAGGATCCTCTCGCCGATGCCCTGACGGCGGAAATCCGGGTGGACGGCGATCGTGGCAATGTGAGCTTCGTCGACGATGAACCACAGCACCAGCATGGCGGCGATCCGCCCGTCCACTTCGGCCACCCAGCCGCGCGAGACCGGGTTTCCGGTCAGCTCGAAGCGAAAGGAGCGCTCGGGCCAGGGTAGGCTGAACGAGAGGCTGTCAATGGCGTGGACGACCGGGACGTCCTCCAGAGTCATGCGGCGGATGACGAGGTTCACGCCGGCGGGCCTCCCGCAACGTGCAGGTAGATCGGAGCCAGCGAGGCGGCCGGTTCGACCTGGCCCGCCTGCCATTTTCCCCAGGCGAGCTCGGCCAAGAGCGCCGGACGGCGAACGCACTGCGCCGGCGAAGCCAATTGGACATTCTTGAACTTACGCCCCAGCCGCTGCCGGTCGTCCGCGGACAGCTCTCCGCAGACGATGACCGGTTTGCGGATCCCCTCGGCAAGCTCCTCGGCGGTCGTAACGGCGGCCGCGCCCTCGGACTTCCAGCCGTTTTCCGCGGCGCGGTACCATCCGACGGCCAGGCGGCCGCGGCCGGCCTGGACCACTGCGGCCAGGCGGCGACTCTGCCGCGCACCTGCCGAGGCCGTACCCGGGATAAAAGGAACGGCCGCTGCAACCGCTTCGAGGGTGGGCACACCGACAAGCGGCAGGTGCCGGGCGAGCGCCAGCCCTTTCACGAACGCCAGCCCGACGCGCAGGCTGGTGAACGACCCGGGGCCCAGCGCCACGCCCAGGGCGGTGATTTCATCTATTTTGATCCCGGTTCGGGCCAGGAGTTCCGCCAGGGCCGGGGCAAGTTGTTCGGTATGCCTGGCGCGGCTGGACCAGACCAGCTCACCAGGCACCTGGACCCCATCATAGAGCGCCAGCCCCATCTGGGCCGTGGAGGTATCGACAGCCAGCAGCATCAATCCACTCCATAGATTGCCTGCCGGAGATTGTCCAGCAAGGTTTCGAAGTGCCTGCCGCTCGGCGCGAAGCGCATGGCACGGTGCTCGTCGGATTCATACTCCAACCAGGCCCACAGACGTTCAGCCGGCAGGATTGGCTCGACCCGCTCCGGCCATTCGACGATCAACGGCCCCTGGGCAAGCAGGCCGTCCATATCGAGTTCCTCGGCCTCGCCGAGCGATTCGATCCGGTAGGCGTCGAAATGGAACAACTGCCCTGCATCCGGGCGGCGGTAGGTGTTGACCAGCACGAAGGTCGGGCTGGAGACAGCATCCAGCGCGCCCCAACCCTGGGCCACGCCCTGGACGAGGGTGGTTTTTCCCGCCCCAAGGTTGCCCTGCAGGCAGACCAGGTCGCCGGGCTGCAGCAGCGCGCCCAGGCGCATTCCCAACCGGCGGGTCTGTTCCGGGGAACGGCTGAAGAACTCGAATGTGTGAGCATCCAGGATGGGCATGTCGAAAAGATTATACTACAGGGCTTTTAGCGGGAATTCCCCCGTAGGGAAAGCGCCGCCGAAGCGTCAGAATCGCCCCCGCCCTGCCTGGAGGGTCAGGAAAGGCCGATCCGCTCGCCCAGCAGACGGGCGATCTGGCGGGCGGCATCCGGGCGGGCCACTCGGCGGCAGTTCTCGATCGCCTTTTGCCGTTCGCCCGGGCGACAGACCCAGCGCGTCAGGGCCCGCACCACCAGGAGGGGCTCCGGGGCCCAGACACCCGCGCCTTCCGTTTCGACGAAGGTGACGTTGCCATCTTCCTGGCCGGGCAATTTGGCATACAGGATGATCGGCAGGGAGGCGTTCAAGGCCTCGGCGATCGTGCCGGGGCCGGCCTTGGTGACCAGCACGTCCGCGGCCCGCATGAAATCGGGCAGGTCGCGGGTGAAGCCGTAGACGAAGGTTGGGTTTTCCCAGGTCAGCGCCTTCAAATCCGCTTCGAGCTTGACATTCCGCCCGGCAATGATTACCTGGATCACGTCGAGGCCAGACTCGTCGATGGCGCGGGCAGTCTCGGCCAGCGGGCCCATGCCTTCACCGCCGCCCACCAGGAGCACGGTCAGCTTGTCCTGCGGCCAGCCCAGTTTCTCACGCAACTCATGCTTGTTCCCCACCGGGGCGCTGCAGCGCTCCGAGACCGGCTGGCCAACCACGCGCACGATCTCGGGAGGCATGTTGTATTCGAGGGCGCGCTGGCGGGCCATTTCAGTCGGGACCAGAATCTGGTCGGCGCGTTTGTCGAACCATAGGGCGTGGGTCGAGACCATGTCGGTCACGACGGTGACGAAGGGCGGACGGTTCTTGCCAAGCGCACGCAAGGCAAAGGAATTTGCCAGAGGATGAACGCTGACGATCATTTCGCTATGATGATCCCGCACGAGTTTACGGGCCGCATTGCGGACGTAAGGCCAGAAGGCCGAGGTGACCACGCGCGCCTGGGGCCGGCCGTCGCTGATGTCGAACATGGCGCCCCACAGCTCTGGAACGCGCACGACATCCGGGTAAACTTCCGGCAGGTGGTTGAACGGTTCAGGGGCATAATCCTTCAGGAAGTCCACCATCTGGGTGGTGACAGCCTCCCCGAATTCGTTCTGGATCGCTTCGATGATGGCTTCGGAGGCAGCCCGATGCCCGCCGCCCGTATCCGAAAACAGGAAGGTGATGTGCGGCTTGTCAGTCGTGAGTTTGGCCATCGGTTTCCTCGAGTAGTACGGCTTTCAGCCGCCGGGATAATTCACGCCGCGTCAGCATCACACGCCGGCCGCAGCCTTTGCACTCCAGGCCGATATCCGCCCCGAGGCGTACGACGGTCCATTCGTAGGAGCCGCAGGGGTGTGGTTTACGCAGGCGCAGGTGGTCGTTGAGTTGCAGGTCGGGAAGCATGGACAGATTTTATCTCGTTCAGATTAATTTGTGATAAACTCGTTTTGCAGGAATCCCTTGCAGGAGAAACTTTATGAGCACCTATGAAACTTACGATATCGAAATTGCCGGCATCAAGCGCAGCCTGCGAAAATTCGAGATCAAGCCTGGACTGAAGATCGCCATCCTGAACATCCTGGGCGACACCGAACTGGTTCAGGCCTGCGCCCGGGCCCTGGCGAAGGCTCTCAAGCCAACCCCGTTCGACCTGCTCGTCACTGCTGAAGCCAAGTCCATCCCGCTGGCCTATGCCCTGGCAGTGGAGACGAAAAAGCCCTACATCGTTCTGCGCAAGAGTTACAAGCCCTATATGGGCGCCGCCCTGATCGCCGAGACCCTCTCCATCACCACCGGGGAGCCGCAGACCCTGATCATGGACGAAAAAGACCAGGACCTCGCCCGGGGCAAGAAAGTGGTCATCGTGGACGACGTCATCAGCACCGGCTCGACCCTGCAGGGCATGCAGATGATCATGGAAAAAGCTGGGGCAGAGATCGTCGCCGAGGCGGCCATTCTGACCGAGGGCGAGCGCGCGAAATGGAACCGCATCGTCTCGCTGGGGCATTTGCCCCTGTTTACCGATTAATATATCCTGACGCTGCGACGCCGGATGCCCTACCGCGAGATGGATTTCCTTTCCATCTCGCGTTTGCATCTCTTCCCCAGACTCTCATGCAGACGCATTGGTCCGGTTTTTGCCCATCCCGGGCGCCCATCGACGGCGTTTGAGCCAGCGGTATACAAAAACACCCACCAGTCCACCGGTTAATGCAATAAAGGATAATAAGGAAACGACATCCAAAACGTTCTGGATGAGCGGCCTTTTCCAGTTGGGCTGATAGCGGTGGGTAAATTGGTGTAACTTGTCTGCCTCCGTTGCGGGAATGCGGGCATATTCGGTCGTCTGGTTCACCTCCGGATAAACATAGCCGGACGGGTCAGTCAGATTAAATTTTCCGTCCCGAACGTCCGTGACCGGACCGGGGATGACATCGGCAGGCAATCGATCGAGGTAATGAGCGCCAAACAAGGGATCATTCGACCACAGGTCGCTGGCTCCATCGATAAATGTCTGGTCGTCATTAACATCCGCGATCGCTTCGACAGGGAATGTATTCCCTGCCTGGATTTGTTTGTAAGTCTGGATGGTCGTTGTTATGGAGAAAGCCCGATCTTCCATATCCTTGGTATAAGCAAAATAGATGAATTGACCGGCCAGGGTAAGGATGACCAGAGCTGAGTGAAGCAGCGGGGAACGGAAAAACTTCATTCGAGAAGCTATTTTCTCATAAGACAACCCGCCCAGCATCGCGAGCGGAAAGATAAACGCCGATGCAAAGCGTACATTCGCGTGCATGGAGTTAAGGATTGGCAACTTTCTCAACATCGGATAAAGAACACCCCGGGCCAGCGTGAATTCCACGGTCAGCCAGGTCGCCAACACCAGTATCGTCAGCGCAACCCAATGACTCGCTTTGAAAGTCATCTTTTTTCTGGCCAGGGCGATTCCCAGGTAGATGATCCCCAACCCCAGGAAAAGGAACAGGACAGGGGACAACGAAACGTCTACTTCCCAGAGTCCCCATGGGGCGCCTGTCCAAAATCTCAAGTAATCATCCATGGTGTTTATGCTTTTCCCCAAAAGCAAACGAATGGGGACCAGATTCATGGTGCCCAGAAGTTGAAACAGCAGGCCTTTCAATCCGCTCAAAAGAGTGACATGGTAATGATCAGCGACGTGGCGCGGAAAGAAACGCATGAAAGAATAGACTGCATACAATTTCGAGCCCGTCAAAAGTAGCGAAAATACGCCGGCAAAAAGGAGAATGCGTACCAACCTTCTTAGATTGAACCGGCTTGGGTCATACAAATACAAGATTGGCAGGGTGAGCAGGCAGGAAAGGGAAAAAATCACCACCATGTAAAATGAGGCTTCGTTTAGCAGGATCGCCACTACGAATGCGATGATGATTCCTGCCACCATTTCGGGGACCAGGGGCGTAAAAAGTGCAATCAGAATCAAAGGCAATAATGCAAAGGTGTGGTAGGGAAGGTGGCCTGCGGCCAGGTGCTCGATAAAGAAGCCATTGACGGCAAAGAAAAGCCCGCCCAGAACCCCTGCCTCCCAACGCAGGTTCAAGGTGCGGGTCAGGAAATAAAAGGCTGAAAAATAACCGATCAGGGCAAATACGATCGTCGACGCAATCGTGGCATTCCACGGATCCATGAACTCAGTGAAAAGCTGGGGCAATGAGAATTGCATATTTTGGGGATTCGGGTAAGCAGGAATCCCACCTACGAAGCTCGGGGTATACCACTGGATACTCAGCCCGTTTACCTTATAGTGCAATAAGGTGTCCGTCAGGCGAGGGAGGAAATACATGAAATCACGGCCCACCAGAGGAAAATCTTTATTTAGATAGGCAATAATAAACGCGGCCAGCGTAATTGCACTCAAAAGCTGGATCGTGATTTTCCATATTTTGATCTTCATCTTTACCTTCTCTTCTCGCCATTACTGGTTTACTCTGTCTCATCAGACTTTGTATACAGGCCCTAATAAAGTTAGTTCCAACAAAATTTGGTGCCGATTTGTGCCGTGTAATCTGCTTATGATAATGAGCTGTTCCGCCGACGCACTTCCTGCATCGTTCCATTGACCCGGATGCCCAGTCGGTCAGGAGGTCCCGCCGTAGATCAACTTCCTTTTCCTCTCCCTGGATAAAGACTTGATGGCCCGTTCGCGTTTCATCGCGGTCACCCGGTCTGGCTGCTCCTCGACATATACCATCCGGACCGGGCGACGGGTGCAGGTATAACGCGCCCCGGTGCCGCGGTTGTGCTGGCCCAGGCGTCGTTCGGGATCGGTGGTCCAGCCGGTATAGTAGGTCCCGTCCGAACATTCGAGGATGTAACAGTAGCAGGGCATCGGAATCTATAAAGTAGGGGAGCTATTGTTCATCAGGCCTTCTGCCACGCCGGAAGAGCTTTCCCAGACCGCCAATCTGCCGGCCTAAGACGTCGCCTGCAGTCGGCATTTCCATGTCCTCCATCTCCTGCGCCAGCCAGTCACCCTGCAGACGGTCGGCACGCCACTGCCGCTCGGTTTTTTGGTCCCGCTCGAGACGGGTTCCCAGCTCCTGCGCCTGCCCACCGGCGACCGCCTCACGCAGGGAGCCCAGGGCAGCCAGGTAATCATCCAGCAGGCGGAGGGCATTGGCCCGGTTTTGAACAGCCGCTGCAGCCAGGGTGGCAGGCGCTTCGATGTCGAACGGCCGGGTCCCGACGGCAAATGCCCGTCCGGTCAATTTACGGATATCGGCCCAGCCGGATTGACCGGTGACGGTCTCCAGCAATGCCGCCGCGGTGATCCCCGGCAGGAGCTGTACCGCGGCCGCAATTCCATCCAATTCGGCCAAATCTGCAAAAAAAGGCTGGGCGCCCAGCAGCGTAACGAGATTGGCGGCAAGTTGGACGGCTTCTTCCGGGCAGCCGGCCGGGGCAGCCACGGCTATCAGGCCTTTCTTGAACAGGTCGGCCCTGGCCGAGTCGATCCCAGCGGACGGGTCCTCCAAGGTGGACGGGGATAGCGCCGGAAACAGGCCGACGTAGTGGCGGTCGGGGGGCAGGAGGTCTTTGACCCACCCGGCCACAGCTGCTTTGGCCGGAGCCGTATCCATGACAACGGCCTCCGGGCGAAGCCCTTCGGCAAGCGATTGCAAAGTCGACCGGACCTGGTCCAGGGGCAGAGCCAGGACGGCCACATCTGCGGCCCTGACCGCGGCTGTCAGGCCGTGTTTGATCTGGTCGACAACGCCCAGGGCCCGGGCTTTTTGGGTTACCTCGCGGGAAAGGTCATAGCCAACCGTGGTGACCTGGTCGCTGTGATTCGCCAGGGCCAGCCCGATGGAGGCGCCGATCTGCCCGAGTCCGAGGATGGCAATTCGTACGGTCATATTTCCACGTGATCCTGTTTAGCTTTCATCGTCTGCGGCCTGAAGGGCTGCCAGCAGCCGGTCGGTCCGCGAGCGCGGCTCCGGAAGGGGCGGGTCCTGGTGCCGGCGGACCAGCTCGACGGTCCTCCGGGAAGCCCCGGCCTGCCTGGCCAGGCCCGCGCCCCATTCGGCATGCCGGGCGGCCACGACAAATGGCCGGTGCGGCCCGCGCGGTGCGGCGTCGCCCCAGCGTCTGGCCGCGGCGGGGAAGAGTCGCTTCCCGACCACGACAGCCATCCGGTCGAAAAGCGAAAGAGGCGACAGGATTTTACCGACGTCATGCAGCAGGGCCGCCGCCAGCAGGTCCGGATCGGTTTGCCCGTCTGCTTCCAGGCGTTTCAACACCTGGAAGGCATGCAACTGTTCAGACGGCTGCATGCGGCGGAAGAGGATCAATTGGATCGGGGGAAGGTATGGGAGCAGGGCCTCGCTCGTGACCCGCTTCCCCGGGCTGAGCAGGGCGTTCCAAAATTGACGGGCGCGATATGCAAGGCGGGAGGACATGGCGATGGGACCGGCTCCGGCAGGAGGATTATAACATTGTGATAGAATCGTGAGAGCCGGGGACGCCGACCCCGGCTCTCGTGAAAGGAGGAGAAGAGAAATCGCCTTACGCATATATATTACCTTATGGGTCCAAAATGTACTTGACGCCAACCCTACGCTTCCCCTACTATTGTCTGACATTTTTGTAATCGGTTACATGGCTTTTGGAGCCTGAAAATGACGTCTTTTGCGATCGAAACCAGGGATTTGGGGCGGATTTACAAGATACGCGGCAGCAAAAAAGAAAAGAAAATCCGGAAAGAACTGATCGCCCTTTCGGGCGTAAA
>DATJPX010000131.1:0-10566 GCA_035506155.1 Anaerolineales bacterium | reverse complement strand
GACATGCCTGCCTCCTGGGAAATTAAAAATGCTCCAGTCATCCTGGAGCACCACAGGGAGGCTGCCAGGATAGGTGGGTTGCAATCCTGGGTTGTTTAAGAACAATCTGCTGTGAATTTTACCCAATCTTTATCATCCATTGGCAAGAGATTTATAAGAGGATCGTATACGTTTTTTTATCCTTTTCCTGCGGATCGCTTATTTTTCTTTTACGATTTTTAAACATTCCAGGGGTAAATTAAGCTCGTCAGTTGAAATCAAATCCATTCAAAAGGAGGTTCACTATGTCCAATCTTACTCGTTGGGAGCCCGTGCGCGAAATGATGACCCTGCGGGAGGCGATGGACCGGCTCTTCGATGACGCCTTCACCCGTCCTGTAAGCGCAAGTGGAGTCTCCGTTCTACCCGCCGTCGATCTCTACGAGACCGCAGACGAGGTGGTGGTGAAAGCCAATCTGCCCGGCCTCAAGTCCGACGACGTGCAGATCTCGGTAACCTCGGACGTGCTCACCCTGCGCGGCGAGGTCCCCCCGGCGGACAACAAAAAGGAAGCCACCTATCATATCCTGGAGCGGCGCTCCGGCGTCTTTGAGCGTTCGATCCCGCTTCCCACCGATGTCCAGACCGAGAAAGCCAGGGCCGATTTCGAGAACGGCGTGCTGACCATCACCCTGCCGAAGGCGGAGACCGTCAAACCCAAGATGATCTCGATCAAAGCGAAATAACTATTCTTTCTTCCCCAAAAACAGACGCGATCTTGGCGCGTCTGTTTTTGGTTTCGTACTCTTACGATGTCATATTCTATTTTTATATTTTGCAGACATCCCGTAGACAAACCCTTCTTATACTAAACAGTGCCATTTTATTAATAATGAATTGCTCTACTCATAAGTCGAGACACCCTCTCGACTTATGAGTATCCATATTTAATAGACAGTACTCCCCTAGGGCCACAGGAATAAATATTCCGTATCCCTATCCACTACACTCTGGTAAGGGTATAGTTGTTTTAATCAACCGAACAAGGTTATCGGAGCCAGCCAACTCGAGGAATTTGGGGACTTACGGCCGCACACATCGGAGAAAATACCAACCGGAAATTGTCGGAGAGGTTTAGTATTCCAATGGGCAGGGTGTGGGGAATTTGTTCTGCGGTCAGGAAAAGGAAACAACTGCCTCTCGAATGCCGTGACTGTAACAAAAGCGGTGGGTTTTATTGAAAAAATGACGAGCTTCTTGTAAGATGGTGATTGCCTAGATCGCCTCTTGAAGGAGCTCATCATGTCTATTGTTACCTTGCAACTGCCAGTTGTCAAGCGGTGGTGCGCCGAACGTCCGAAGAAGTGTCCGTATTGCGATGGGGAGATATTCCAGCGCTGGGGAAAGGTACAAAAGCCGGTGAAAGACATACGGAGCCGGAGAGTGCGGGTGTATCGGTATCGCTGCTGCCGATGTAGGCGGACATTCCGACACTATCCGGAAGGGACGAGCAGAGCGGATCAGACGGAGCGGTTGAGGCTGTTTGCGGTGATTTGCTGGACATTAGGAATGAGTTACCGAGGGGTGAGCAAGATCTTGAGCGGGCTGGGGATCGGGCTGTGTCCGATGACGATCTGGCGGGACGCCCAGGAGCAGGCGGACAGGTTGCAGCGAGGAAATCAGTGGAGGCAAGTGCGTGTGCTGGGGGTGGACGGCGCAATCGTGCTGGGTTGGGGGGAACAACCTCCAGTGCTGGTGGCGGAAGACATGGGCAGTGGGGAACCGGTCGCGCTGGGCTATGTGAGCGAATATGATCTGCGGGCAGTGCAGAAGTGGCTGGAAGGGTTGGTCCAGCGCCTGGGGGTGAGCGTGATCGTGACGGATGATCTGGCCGCCTATCGTCTGATCGCCGAGAGGCTGCAAGTGGGGCACCAGATCTGTCAATTCCATGCCAAGCGCTGGGTGGGCAAAGCCCTGCGAGGCTTTCGCAGCACGATACCCAAAGAATGGCTGTGGGTCCTGGATGAAGTCGAAGAACTGATCGAAGATTTGCCCTTGGAAGGGGACAAACGCTTGGTGGCCCTCTGGAAGCAGGTCCCAGCCCACCGCTCCGGACCTGCTAAGGCGCTCACAGCGATGCAGCAACTTCGTGACCTGCTGCTCCGCTTGAGTGAACGCTGGCAGGAGTACTGCACTTTTCAACACGAGCCAGAAGTACCCTGGACGAACAACCTCACCGAACAGGCTATTGGGCGCATGAAAATGCGCGCCCGTACGGTGCGCGGCTACAAGTCCTGGCCGGGTATGCAGACCGGCTTACTGTTGGCAGGCACTAAATCGAGTTGAAATAAAAACCACAAGGCGAGAAGCATTGTCCTATCAATTCCCAAAAGTCACCCACCGTGTTTGTTACGGAAACCGAATGCCGATCGGCTTGAGTTTTCCTGTCCGATCGGGTATAATTATAGATAATTATTATCCATAAAGACTTAATATCAATGGGCCTCCCCATGCCTGATCCCGAAGTCCGATTTGATGAGTTGATCGCAGCGCTGAAAGAACGTGACTTCCGCCTGACGCCCCAGCGGATAGGATTGATTCGGTTGATCGCGGTCAGCGAGGGGCATCCCAGCGCGGGCCAGCTCTACGACAGGATCAAACGCCAGTTCCCCACCATGAGCCATGCCACCGTGTACAAGACTCTGGCATTGCTCAAAGACATGGGTCAGGTGCTGGAGATCGACCTGCGCGACGACAGCCATTACGACGGCAACCGCCCGCAGCCCCATCCGCACCTGATCTGTATCCAGTGCAACAAGATCATCGATGGGGAGGCGGATTTCGATCCATCTGCGATCCGGAAACTCGAGCAGGCTTCGGGTTACAAGATCCTCCGCTCCCAGGTTTCGTTCTACGGGCTTTGCCCGGATTGTAAAATTCAACCACGATCAATTAAATAAAAAGGAGAAAATTATGATTTCCAATGCAATGCAAAAAGCCATTAATGAACAGATCAACAAGGAACTCTACTCATCTTACCTCTACCTTTCCATGGCAGCTTATTTTGAGGGCAAGAATCTTCCCGGTTTTGCCAAGTGGATGCATGTCCAGGCAGGTGAGGAACATGAGCATGGGATGAAGTTCTTCCAACACCTGGTGGACCGCGGCGGAAAGGTGGATCTCAAACCCATCGCCGGTCCCGAGGTGGATTGGAAGGCAAACCTGGATGTTTTCAAGCAGGTCCAGGAACACGAAGCTGCAGTCACCGCATCCATCAATGCCCTTTACGAACTGGCGCTCAAGGAGAAAGATTATCCGGCCCAGGTTTTGCTGCAGTGGTTCATCAGCGAACAGGTTGAAGAGGAAAAGAACGCAGCCGACATCGTCCAGCAGCTCGAATTGATCGACGCCAGGGGAACGGCAGTATTGATGCTCGATCATCAACTGGGCAAGCGCGGAAAAGAGTAAATCCCATCAGCCCGGCGGTGATCCCTCCGGGCTTTAATCAGGCGGAAGAATTTCCTGGAGTGAACAGAATCTCTTCTCATCAAACAACCCATGAGCGTTGAGTATACAATGCAAACGTAGCGCATTTTTGCCTGACAGGATCCGCAGCGTAATGAATACTGCTGTTCAAAATTCAACCGACGAAAGGAGCAAATACCATGAGTGAAGAAGGCAAGTGCCCGGTTCTCCATCACCCTGCCGGAGGCGGCACGACCAACCAGAACTGGTGGCCGAACCTGTTGAATCTCGATATCCTGCACCAGCATTCCTCCAAGTCCAATCCGATGAGTGAGGAGTTCAACTATCGCGAGGAATTCAAGAAACTCGACCTCGCCGCGGTGAAGAAAGATCTCCACGCGCTGATGACAAACTCGCAGGATTGGTGGCCAGCGGATTGGGGTCACTACGGCGGACTGATGATCCGCATGGCCTGGCACAGCGCCGGCACCTACCGCACTGGCGACGGCCGCGGCGGCGCAGGCAACGGTAGCCAGCGCTTTGCGCCCCTCAACAGCTGGCCCGACAACGTCAACCTCGATAAGGCCCGCCGGCTGCTCTGGCCAATCAAGCAGAAGTACGGCAAAAAAATCTCGTGGGCCGACCTGATGATCCTGGCCGGGAATGTCGCCCTGGAATCGATGGGTTTCAAGACCTTCGGTTTCGCCGGCGGGCGACAGGACATCTGGGAACCGGAAAAGGACATTTATTGGGGTTCCGAGGACAAGTGGCTGGGAGACAAGCGTTACTCCGGTGAGCGGGATCTCGAGAATCCGCTCGCGGCCGTGCAGATGGGTCTCATCTACGTGAACCCGGAAGGGCCGAACGGCAATCCGGACCCGGCCGCTTCGGGCCGCGATGTGCGCGAGACCTTCGCGCGCATGGCCATGAACGATGAGGAGACGGTGGCCCTTATCGCCGGAGGACACACCTTCGGCAAGGCCCACGGCGCGGGCGACCCGAAGCTGGTCGGTCCCGAGCCGGAAGGCGCCCCCATCGAACAGCAGGGCCTGGGCTGGAAGAACAGCCTGGGTACCGGCAAGGGCGTAGATACCACCTCGAGCGGCATCGAAGGTGCCTGGAAGCCCGAACCGACCAAGTGGGATAACGGCTACCTGGAAATGCTGTTCACCTACGAGTGGGAGTTGGTCAAAAGCCCGGCCGGCGCACACCAGTGGGTGGCCAAGAACGTCAAACCCGAGCACATGATCCCGGACGCGCACGACCCGTCCAAGAAATCCCCGCCGATGATGACCACGGCCGACCTGTCGCTGCGCTTTGACCCGATCTACGAGCCGATCGCCCGGCGATTCTACGAGCACCCCGAGCAGCTCGAAGAAGCCTTCGCCCGGGCCTGGTTCAAGCTGACCCACCGCGACATGGGTCCGCGCGCCCGCTATCTCGGCCCGGATGTTCCGGCTGAGGAGCTGATCTGGCAGGACCCCATCCCGGCTGTCGATCACAAGCTGATCGATACGAAGGATATCGCCTACCTCAAGGCCAAGATCCTGGCTTCCGGTTTGTCTGTCCCGGAGCTGGTCTCGACCGCCTGGGCCTCTGCCTCCACCTTCCGCGGCTCGGATAAGCGCGGCGGCGCTAACGGCGCCCGCATTCGCCTGGCGCCGCAGAAGGATTGGGATGTCAACGAGCCGGCCAAGCTGGCCAAGGTGCTCAAGACCCTGGATGGCATTCGAGCGGAGTTCGACAAGACCCAGCCAAAGGGCAAGAAAGTATCTCTGGCCGACCTGATCGTCCTGGCCGGCTGTGCGGGTATCGAGCAGGCCGCGAAGAATGCTGGTCATGCTGTGACGGTCCCCTTCATTCCGGGACGCACGGATGCCTCGCAGGAGCAGACCGATGTGGCCTCTTTCGCCGTGCTCGAGCCGAAGGCAGACGGATTCCGCAATTACCTCAAAGCCAAATACGCCGTATCAGCCGAGGAAATGCTGGTGGATCGGGCGCAATTGCTGACCCTGACCGCTCCTGAGATGACGGTCCTCCTTGGCGGGATGCGTGTCCTGAATACCAATTTTAGTGGGTCGCAACACGGGGTTTTCACCAAACGGCCGGAGGCGCTCACCAATGACTTCTTTGTAAATCTGCTCGACATGGGTGTTGTCTGGTATCCAACCTCTGATACCGCTGATACTTTTGAAGCTCATGACCGCAAGACTGGCGAAGTCCGTTGGACCGCCACGCGGGTCGACCTGGTCTTCGGCTCGAACTCCCAACTGCGAGCCCTGGCAGAAGTCTACGCTTGCGAGGACTCTGCGGAGAAGTTCGTCCACGACTTTGTCGCGGCGTGGAACAAGGTCATGAACCTGGACCGTTTCGACCTCGCCTGATCGCAGCGAAACCCTGTTCGGATAAGTTACAGCACCTGCCATGCTCGATGGTAGGTGCTGTATTCTTCACCCTCTCAACTTACTATTATCCGTATATAAAGTACTCCCTTGGGGGCACAGGACCCGCCTGAATAAGACGGGTTTTTGATTTCCTCTAAACAGCGGTCTCCCAGGTGGGATGATATTGGAGTCCGCTTGTCCCCTTCGGGGGTGCTGTGCGAGGAGCATAGGAACATATCGTCCATATTTTGAATATGGCACATCCTCGTTGGATACGCTCCCGCATATGAGCGTATTTTTTGTTTTATGAATTAAGGTAGCCGTCCTCAAATCAAACTTAGCACTCACTTGTCAGAATAACCGCCATTGACAAACCAACTACTGCGTGATACTATATACCAGTAATAAGTAACACATAATATCGGTCGTACGGAATAGCCTGGAGGTGATTGTGCAGGAAGATCTGACGGAAATGCTCAAAGGTGTGCTGGAGGGCTGCGTCCTTGAAATCATCAGCCGTAAAAAAACTTACGGCTACGAGATCACACGCCGGCTGAACGCACTCGGCTTCACCGATGTCGTGGACGGAACGGTGTACACGATTTTGGTGCGACTAGAGAAGAACGAACTCGTCGACATCGAAAAAAGCCCATCCGAAATGGGACCGCCGCGCAAGTTTTTCACCCTCAACGAAGCGGGGCACGCGGAACGACAGAAGTTCTGGGATAAATGGGAATTCGTATCGTCGAGACTTGACGAGTTGAAGGAGCAGAAAGAATGAAATTCTTGGAGAAAATCACAGGCAGCGACATGAGGAAAGAATGGAAAGCTTTCGAAGCGCGCGCCCAGAAGCTGCCGGCTGAGCATCGGGCGGCATGGGAAGAGATCAAAGCCAATCTCTGGCCGCGCTCGGATTTCAGCGGACGCAACCTCATGCCCATTCTTGACGGTGTGCTTGGCCTGCTCGAAGGGTCGGCAGCGGACGGTCAGAGTGTCCGGGAGGTTTTGGGCGACGATATCCAGGGCTTCTGTTCGGCGCTCGCCGGCGAAGAAGGGGCAAAGTCTTATCGCGACAAGTGGCGCGAGCAACTTAACCGGAACGTCGCCAGGAAATTAGGCAAATAGGTGGATCATATGAGCATACAGGATATCCTCGAAGGCAAGAAGAAGTGGCGGGCGCATGTGGTGCGTGTCAAAGCGCTTCCGCAGGATTATCAGATCGTTTACCGGGAGATTCAAAGCTATCTCTTCAAGGTCGGTCCCGTTGAGCTGACCGAAGGAACGGATTTGCTCTCGGGGATCGTCGATCTCTTTGAAGAAGGCGCGGCCTTGGGGAAAGGCGTACTCGAAGTGACCGGTAGGGACGTAGCCGCCTTCTGTGACGACCTGATCAAGGATTCAAAAACGTACGCCGACCTCTATCAAGAATCGGTCGGCAAGGATGTCAACCAAGCCATTAAAAAGGCAACGAATAAAAACAAGGTAAGGTGAATATAGGTATGGAAAAAGTCATCGAAGTGAAAGGGCTGCAAAAGTCCTACAAGAACCTTCATGTTCTAAAGGGCGTGGATTTCGAAGTGGAAAAGGGCTGCATCTTCGCCCTGCTCGGCTCCAACGGCGCGGGCAAGACGACGATCGTCAAGATCCTCACCACGCTGCTTAAACAGGATAGCGGGACTGCCAGAGTGAACGGCTTCGATGTTGCGGCAAATCCCGACGCTGTGCGGGGGTCGATCAGCCTGACCGGGCAATTCGCCGCCGTGGACGAGATCCTGACGGGACGGGAAAACCTGGTCATGATCGCCAGGCTGCGGCACCTCGAAGCCCCGCGCCGGGTCGCCGAGGACCTTCTGAATCGCTTCGGCCTGGCCGAGGCCGCCGATCGCAGGGTGTCCACCTATTCGGGCGGCATGCGCCGCCGGCTCGATATCGCCATGAGCCTGGCAGGGAAACCACAGCTGATTTTCCTCGACGAGCCGACGGCCGGTCTCGACCCCGAGGGGCGCCTCGAGGTCTGGAAGACCGTCGAAGAGCTGGCAAACCAGGGCACGACGGTCTTCCTGACCACACAGTATCTCGAGGAAGCCGAACAACTCGCCGACCGGATTGCCATTCTGCACGAGGGCAGGATCATCGTGAGCGGCACGCTCGCGGAACTGAAAAAGCTGTTCCCGCCTGTAAAGGTGGAATACGTCAAAAAACAGCCCAGCCTGGAGGAAATATTCCTCGCGATTATCGGTAAAAAGGAGCAAAAGGTCCTATGAACCAACACTTTTTCAGCGATATGGGCGTCATGCTTGGGCGCTCCATGCGCCATATTTTCCGCAGCCTGGACACAATCATCACGGTCACCATCATGCCGATTGCGATGATGCTGCTGTTCGTCTACGTATTCGGCGGTGCCATACGAAGCGGCACGGATCACTACGTGAATTACCTGCTGCCCGGCATCCTGTTGATGGCCATTGCAAGCGGCATCGCCTATACGTCCTACCGGCTGTTCATGGACATGCAAAGAGGCATCTTCGAACGGTTCCACTCGATGCCGATCGCGCCTTCGACCCCGCTGTGGGGACACGTGCTGACCTCCCTGGTATCCAATACAATTTCGGTGATCGTGATCATTCTCGTTGCGCTGCTCATGGGCTTCCGCTCGCCGGCAGGAGTGTGGTCGTGGCTAGCCGTGGCCGGCATCCTGGCGCTGTTCACGCTGGCCCTGACCTGGATTGCGGCGATCGCCGGACTGTCCGCAAAAACGGTGGACGGAGCGGGCGCCTTTGCCTACCCGCTGATCTTCCTTCCATTCGTCAGCTCGGCGTTCGTCCCCACCGAATCGATGCCGCCGGTCGTCCGGGCCTTCGCCGAGCACCAGCCGGTGACCTCGATCGTGGAAACCATCCGCGCCTTGCTGTCGAACCGACCGGTTGGCAGTGAGATCTGGGTGGCCCTTGCATGGTGCGTTGGGGTCATCCTTGTGGCGTATTTCTTTGCAATGAAGGTGTATAAGAACCGGGTTTAAAAAAGACAGCATTTTACTTGAGACATCGTGAATAGGCGTATGATACAAGAAGGGAAAACACCTTCTCGGCAAAGTACCTCCTGGGGGCACACGACCCGCCTGAATAAGGCGGGTTCTTGATTTCCTCCAAACAGCGGTCCCTGAGGGGGATGATATTCGAGTCCGCTTGGGGGTGCTACGATACGCGGGCGTTAGCAAGGCTATCACGGTGGAATGGACTGATGACCTCACTAACAACCGCTTTTTGTAACTCGGGAGGCCTGGTCCGCTGCCTAAAAATCCTTACCCAACCTCATGTGGCCAAGTATAATATGACAAGGTTTACTTACAAAATTGATGATAATACTCAAAAATGCCAGCGGTTCAAGCTCTTGACGAGAGGTGTCATGTCCGAAGGAAAAAGTTTTAACTGCCCTAACTGTGGTTCTTCCTTGAGCGCCAACGGGAATGATAAATCGGTCATCTGCCGTTACTGCGGCAGCAATGTGATTGTGCCGGAAGAGTTGCTCGGCGTAAATTCGGAGAGTCACGAGCCACTGCCTCCTGAGTTTGACCTATTCAGCCCAAGCCATGTGGAATGGCTGGTGACGCACGGCGCGGACGCCACGGTCAAGGTCGATGTGGTCAAAGAACGCAAGGGGATGACCTACAAAGATAATCCGATCTTCGATGTGATGTTCTCGGGGAAAAAGGCCGACGGCGACAAGTTCGAGTCTATCTGTACGATCAACATGCCGGCCAAACTTGTCCCGAAACCCGGGACCACACTCAAGGTCAAGTATAAAAAGGCCGCCGATCCGATCGACGATACCTCTGATTATGCCATCCAGATCAACGGGCAGTTCGTGTACTCCGTGTTGGATAATCCGGATGAGCTTGAGGGTTTAATGAAATAAGGGCCGTCAATACAAAATAGACCCTCTGGTTGTCTTTCTTACTGGCCCTCAGTTCTTTCTTAGGCGGCTTTTTTCGACCGAAGCGACTTCCACATCTTGGGTTCATTTAGACCATATGGAACGAAGGTCCCACGTGGTCTTTTTGTTTGGTTGGATCCGTGTGTCTGTATAGGCGGGACAGGACCCTTCACGGCCCAGGCGAGGATCAACAGTAGCAAAGGGTACCTACCGCCGGCGTAACCCTACCTGACCGTCTTCAAGATACAGGATATATCCCCTTGCCCCCTGCGGGGGTGCTGTGCGAGGGGCAACAAAAATCCGCCATAAAGGGCGGATTTTAATTTCCGGGATCTACTCAGCAGCTACTTGC
The DNA here is from genome assembly GCA_035506155.1 of Anaerolineales bacterium. Classification (GTDB taxonomy): domain Bacteria; phylum Chloroflexota; class Anaerolineae; order Anaerolineales; family Villigracilaceae; genus UBA877. The sequence goes on along the minus strand of DATJPX010000131.1, from coordinate 453 downwards.
TCTGTAACCAGCCGCTGAACGGCGTCAGTTGGATCTGCTTCGAAAGAGCATAGGCAGTCGCCACGTCGCGGTCGCTTTCTACGAGCACGCGTCCGATCACGATCACCGAGTTGTTCGGCGAAGCGATCTGCTTCAGTCCACCCGGCAGCTGCCCTTTCCAACCCCGTCCAGTAATGAGGTAGTCGCCCGCCTGCGTACCGGTGGCGCGTTTGCCGACGTAGGCGAAAACAGTGTTCTTCGAAGGATCGGTGAACTGCACGCTGTAGTAGCGCTCGTTCATGTCGGGCACGTGCAGGACCAACGGCCCTTTGGAGAGGTCCAACCAGCCGGCTGTCAGGAGGGTGTCGTGGTTCACGCCGGACGTAAAGACTTTCGGGGCCGAGGCGGGCGCGTGGAGGGGATCGGCAAAAAGCGCCTGAGGCTGCGTACAGAGCGTATTGAGCGGGACGGGGC
>DATJPX010000130.1:0-52377 GCA_035506155.1 Anaerolineales bacterium | reverse complement strand
TCCGAACGTCTTCCTCGTTATCCTTAACCATGTAGACCTCCTTTTGTTTCTTTGGCTTCAGCACCTAAAGAATACATCAGGAGGTCTATATTTACAAAAAACATGACCCATCCTTAAATTCGGGATGAGTCATGTCTTTTTATTATTCCCGGCCGGTGGAAAGATTACTTCACTTCCTCGACGCGTTCGATATCCGGGAAGAACTGCCGGGCCGTCCCTTCCACCCAGCCGTGCAGGGTGGCGGGGGAGAGCGGGCAGCCCAGGCAGGCGCCGCCCAGGCGGACCTTGAGGATCTTCCCGTCGAACGAAATATACTCGGCTGAACCGCCGTGGAACGTCTCGATGTAGGCGCTCAGTTGCTCGACCAGCGCTTTCATCTGCAATTCCATCTTCGCATCCACCTTCGATTCAGCCATCGTTCCTCCTAATCCTTTGATGCGGGTTTCATCCCGCTCGCCAGGATGGAACTGACCGGACCCTGTTGATGACTCTTGCGCTCGGCGATCACACCCGCCAGCCGGTCGAGGATGACCCTGCCCAGATCGGGGTGCTTTTCGCACAGCGTCCGCAGATCAGTTCCGCGTATGCGCAGGACTTCGGAGTCCAGCGCACAGACCGCTCCGGAAGTGTAACACGGATTGTTCATTGCCGCCGACCAGCCGAAGATCCCGCCCGGCTGGACCCGCGTGACGGTCATGAGCGGTCCATCTTCCGGTTTGAAACGAATGGTAACTTCCCCACTGACCACCAGGTAAAGGTATTCCGCGTAATCGCCCTGCTCGAAGACGGCCGTACCGGCCACCCAGGTCTGGTGGGCGAAAAAAGGCCCCAGCAGCTGAATGTCCGAAGCGCCGAGTCCGTTGAAAAAAGCGAGGGAAGCGTACTTCTCGAGATTCATGATTATGGATGATATTAGCCAATACCGTCCTTCCTTCCTAGTGGCAAACATCCTAAAAGATGAGACTTTTGTCCGTGTATTTTGTCATGGCAGGCAGGATCGGGTATACTCGTCGAATGAGCAACTTTTGGATGAGGATGTCATCTAATGGATGAGAACAGCGAAGGGTTTTCCCTGCAAGCCCTCCAGGCCGGCGACCGGGCCGAGTTCGCCCGGCTGGTCGATCGGTACTCCGGCCCCATTTACCGGCTGGCGCTGAAGATGCTCGGCAATTCCTCCGACGCCGAGGATGTGCTCCAGAACACCTTCCTGAAGGCCTTCCAGCACCTGCCGGCTTTCGAGGGCCGTTCGAGCCTGTCCACCTGGCTGTACCGGATCGCATCCAACGAGGCCCTGATGCTGATCCGCAAGCGGCGCCGGGAGGTGAACCTAGCAGACGCCGAGGCCGAGGACGAGCAGGACGCGGAGATCTCCGCCCCGGTCCAGTTGACCGACTGGTGCTGTCTCCCCGAGGAGGAGTTCCTCTCGGACGAATCCCAGGATCTGCTCAACCGGGCCGTCCAGCGCCTGCCCGAGCGGCTGCGGATCGTCTTCATTCTGCGGGACCTCCAGGGCCTGTCCATCCAAGAGGCCGGCGAGGCCCTCGGCTTGAGCGAAACGGCCGTCAAGACCCGCCTGCTGCGCGCCCGTCTGCGTCTGCGCGAGGATCTCAGTGCGTATTACGCCGAACGGCTGGGCGAAAGGAGCAAGAAATGAGCGCATCGGACAAATCCAAATGTGAATCCCTGCTAGGTTCGCTTTCCGATTACGTCGACGGGAGCCTGAGCGAGGATTTTTGCGCGGAGCTGGAACGCCACCTGGCCGAATGCCAGGACTGCCGGGTCGTCGTGGATACCCTTCGCAAGACGGTCTACCTGTATCACGAAAACGCATCCGAACCTGCCGAGGTACCCGACGCCGTCCGTGAACGCCTCTTCCGCTGCCTCAACCTGGACGATTACGCCAAGCACTAAGGCCTGCAAGGCCGGGCCTTCCCCCAATGAACCAACCCGAACCGAAGAATCGCACACCTCTTTTCCTGACCCTGGTGGTGGCCGGGGTATTCCTGATCGGCGCCGCCCTGATCCCGCTGCTGGTGCGCGGGCAGGATGCGGCTCTGCAGAGCGCCCAGGTGATCGTCCCGCCCAAGACCATCGACCAGGCCGCCCCGCCCCTTGCCCTAACCGACCTGGAAGGCCAGCCGGTCAGTCTGGAGGACTACCGCGGCAAGGTGGTCCTGGTCAACAACTGGGCCACCTGGTGCCCCCCCTGCCAGGCGGAGATGCCCGAGATCCTGGCGTACTACCAGGCCCACGCCACGGACGGTTTCGTCGTCGTGGGGATCGAATCGGGCGAGCCCGCCAAGACCGTGCTCGGCTTCGTCCAGCAGTACAAGCTGACCTTCCCCGTCTGGCTCGACCCGGACGGCTCGGCCGTGGCGGCCTTCAACAACTGGAACCTGCCGAGTTCCTACGTGATCGACCCCTCGGGCACCATGCGTCTGACCTGGACCGGCCCGGTCACGCAGGCGACCCTCGACAAGTACGTCACCCCCCTCCTGGAGAAATGATGCCATGGACGCAAAAGCGGTCTGGAAACAAGGTTTGAGCTTTGCCGGATCGGCGGATACCGGCTTCGAGGTCCCGCTCGGCGCGGACCCGGACGTGGGCGGCGCGAACGACGGCTTCCGGCCCCTCGAGCTGATGGCCGTCAGCCTGGCCGGCTGCACCGCCATGGACGTGGTCTCCATCCTGAAGAAGAAGCAGCAGGACCTGACCGCCTTCGAGGTCAAGGTCCACGCCGACCAGGCGGCCGAGCACCCCCAATCCTTCACCCGGGCGACCATCACCTACCTGGTCAGCGGCCATAACGTCGACGAGGCCGCCGTCCTGCGGGCGATCGAGCTCTCGGCGACCAAGTACTGCCCGGCCCAGGCCATGCTGGGCAAGATCCTCCCGCTGGAGCTGCGGTACGAGATCTACGAAGGGGATTCCGGTCCGGTCAAGGCGGGAGATTACCAACTCCCCCACTAAACCGTTTCCTTCCCAACCTGCCTCCGGGCAGGTTTTTATTTTCCATCCGGGGCCCGGGCAGTCTAAAACCATCCCGGCGGATGATGCGTATATAGAGTGCAATCAAAATACTTCTGCAATCAGAAAATAAAGGAGAATGGATATGTCTTTCAAACGAAATCCCGGTACCCTCATCGCCGGGTCGATCCTGATCGTCTTCGGGCTGCTGGCCCTCTTCGGGCAGCTTTTCAGGGGATTCGACCTGTGGAGCTACCTTTGGCCCTTCTTCGTGATCGGCTTCGGCGGGTTGTTCTTCCTCGGCATGTTCCTCGGCGGGAAAAACTACGCCGGGCTGGCCATCCCGGGCAGCATCTTCTCGGTGATCGGCCTGATGCTGCTCTTCCAGCGCCTGACCGGCATGTGGGAAAGCTGGGCCTACGGCTGGACGGTCATCCTGGTAGCGGTCGGGCTGGGCCTTTTCATCATGGGCACCTGGACCGGTAACGAGCACCGCCGCCGCGCCGGCCTGAAGGTCATGCAGGTGGGTGCGATCCTGTTTGTCATCTTCGGCGGATTCTTCGAGCTGATCTTGAACGCCTTCCGCCCCTACGGGGTCCAGCAATATATCTTCCCGGCCCTGCTCGTCCTGGTGGGCATCTACCTGGTCGTCGTCCGTTCAGGCCTGCTCCCCTCCAGCCGCAGCAATTCGGGCGACGGGCCGATCAATCTTTCCGACGACAAGAAGTAAGGAGATCCCATGAGACAGCGCTCTTTGTTTTGGCCTTTCTTCCTGATCGCCACCGGGGCGATCTGGTTCCTCGTCGAACTGCGCACCCTCCCGGTCGAAAACCTGTGGGCCCTCATGTACATCTGGCCCTTCTTCCTGATGGCAGCGGGCGTGGGCCTGATCCTGCGCTCGCGCTGGCCCTTCACCCGCATGCTCATCTCCGGGCTGATCGTCCTCGGCATGGTCCTGTCGATCGTCTTCGCCCCGCAGTTGGGCTGGAATAAAGCCCCGTCATGGAATTTCTTCAACTTCGCGGATTCCGGCGGCTCGCTCCGGGGCTCGGGCGTGCTCAAGACCGAGACCCGCAACCTGGCAGATTTCAACTCCATCGAGGTCAATTTCCCGGTCGAGCTGACCATCCGCCAGGGCGCAGCGACCTCCGTGTCGATCGAAGCGGAGGACAACCTGCTGCCCCAGCTTGCCACGCGCGTCTCCGGCAACAGGCTTATTATCGAAGACAACCAGCCGGACTGGACGAAACGGGTCAACCCCACCCGCCCGGTCAAGATCCAGATGACGGTCAAGGACCTGCAGCAAGTAGATTTCCCGAGCGCCGGGACCTTGGCGGTCGAGGACCTGCAAACCGACCGCCTGGATATCTCCATCAGCGGCGCCGGAACGGTCAGCCTCGACCAGCTTACCGCCCAAAACCTGACGGTCGACCTGAGCGGCGCCGGCAACATCACGGCCAGCGGCTCGACGTACAACCTGAACCTGGACATCAGCGGGTTCGGCGGGTTCCAGGGCGGCGACCTGTCCAGCCAGAGCGCCAGCATCACGATCAGCGGCGCCGGCAGCGCCACCATCTGGGTGATCAGCAGCCTGAACGTCGAGATCAGCGGCACCGGTTCGGTGAACTACTACGGCTCTCCCAACATTCAGCAGCAGCAAATCTCCGGCCTGGGCTCCGTGAACAAAGCCGGTAACAAGTAAAGATTTCCACTTCCAGCCTGCCTTCGGGCAGGCTTTTTTATTTAACCCGGGCCGATCCGCCGCTATAATTATGACGGAAACTGACATATACCAGTCCTAGAATAAAGGCACCCATGACCACCACCGCCTCCCGACTCATCACCCTGATCATGCTCCTGCAAAACCGCCCGAACCGGAAAGCCGCCGAGCTGGCCGCCGAACTGAACGTCTCGGTCCGGACGCTCCACCGCTACTTCGCCATGCTCGACGAGATGGGCATCCCGGTCTACTCCGAGCGCGGGCCCTACGGGGGATTCTCCCTGGTGCGCGGCTACAAGCTCCCGCCGCTGGTCTTCACCCCCGAGGAGGCGACGGCGGTGTCGCTCGGGACGGGCCTGGTCGAAGAGCTGTGGGGCGATCTCTATCGGGAAGCCGCCCGCGGCGCCCTGGCAAAACTGGAGAACGTCCTGCCGGAGGCGCAGCGCGAGGAGGTGGCCTGGGCGGGTCGGACCCTGGTGGCCGCGGACCTCCACCACCCCAGCCTGGACGCCCAGGCAGCCATCCTCGGGAACCTGCGCGGCGCCATCCGCAGGTCGCAGCCGGTGGAGATGGTCTACCAGAGCGCTTCGGCCGCCGGGCCGGCCTCCCGCAGGCTCGATCCCTACGCCCTGGCCTTCCGCTGGGGCTGGTGGTACGTGGTCGGGTTCTGCCACAACCATCGGGACGTCCGCACCTTCCGGATCGACCGCATCCGGGAAGTGACCGCCCTGGACGGGACCTTCCAGGCGCCGGCGGGCTTCGATGCACAGGAGTTCATGGCCCGGGAAGTCCGGGGGCCGCAGCAGGTGCAGGCCAGGCTGAGTTTTGCCGGGGAAGCCGTCCACATCGCCCGCCTCAACCGGTCCTACTGGGCGGCATTCGAGGAGCAGCCCGACGGCTCGATCGTCGTGACCATGCAGGCGCCGGATGTGACCTGGGCGGTCAGCACGATCCTGGCGTACGGGCCGGGAGTGACGGTACTCGAGCCGGAGCCGGTCCGGCAGGCCGTGGAGGAGTGGGCCCGGGCCATCCTGGGAAACTATTCATCTTCGTGAGGAGGACAAAATGGAAAAGCTCGATCTGCGCAAGGACTTGAAATACCTCTACGCCCCTTCGGCCAGGAAGGTCGAATTGGTGGAGGTGCCCTCGTTCCAGTTTGTCATGGTCGATGGGGCGGTCGAGCCGGGAAAAGGCCCCGGCACCTCGCCGCTCTTCCAGGAGAACATGCAGGCCCTCTACAACGCCGCCTATACCCTCAAATTCAGCCTCAAGAAACGCAAGGACGACCCGCTGGATTATCCGGTCATGGCGCTCGAAGGCCTGTGGTGGATCGAGGCCGGCACATTCGACATCCGCGAACCCGGCAACTGGAAGTACACTGTGATGATCCTCCAGCCCGATTGCATCACACCGGCCCTGTTCGCCGAAACCCTGGCGCAGTTGCGCAGCAAGAAAGGCGACCTCCCGGCGTTCGGCCGCCTGCGGCTGGAGCGCTTCCGGGAGGGGCTGTGCGTCCAGACCATGCACGTCGGCCCGTACGCCGCCGAGCCGGCCACCGTCGACAAGATGCAGGCCTTCATGGCGGAGAACGGCTACCGCGACCGGATCGGGCTGGGCGGCAAGCACCACGAGATCTACATGGGCGACCCGCGCCGGGCCGACCCGGCCAGGCTGAAGACGGTCCTGCGGCACCCGGTCGAGAAGGTGGAATAGGCCGGCTTCCGATCCGGGGAGGGCGATCCTCGAAGGAAATGAAGCGGGCAGGCGTTTAGCGCCTGCCCGCACTTTGTCAGCCGACTCGCCTCGCCGATTAGGGCAGCAGGTCTTTCGAAAAGGCCGGGAAGACGTCCAGGATGACGTAGGCTCGCAACTGGGCCGGCAGGGACATCCCCTTCGGCAAGGCCAGGGTGACCGAGGCCAGGTTGCCGTCCGCGTCCGCCTGGACCGACAGGTTGGCGTGGTAATCCATGAACACGGCCCCAGACGTGGCCGGGTCCACCAGCAGGATGGCGGCCCGGTGCCCGTCGGTGGGATAACTGTTCCCCGGCAGGACGGAGAGCGTCGCGACCACCTGCCCGGCCTGTTTATCGGTCGGCGGGGTGAAGGTCACGTCCTTGGCCAGGACGGCCAGCGGGGCATGGTTGGCCGCCCCGTCGTAGGGACGGGTGATGTACGTCCCGGCGACCAGCAGCTTCTGGTACCAGTTATTGGCCAGGCCGGCGACGACCAGGTACGGGCCGAAGGTCGGGATGGAAAGGGCCTGGGTGTCGGCGTAGGCGGCCGGGTGGAGGGTGACGCCGTCCGCCCTGAGCTGGCCGCGCAGCTCGAACAGGTTGAAGGGGATCTGGATGCCCGTGATGGCCATCGGGAAGTTCCGGTCGGTCAGGACGAAATCCCCGCCCTGGTAGCGCCCGCTGAGCGGAATGGCGAAATCGCTGGCCGGATCGGGGACGAGGGTTCCGTCTGTCTGCCGCTTCGCCCCGATCGCCCACAGGACGAAATTGCCCTGGCCGTTGGCGTCCGGCGGGGTGACCACGACCGGCGCCATCAGCCAGTCCATGTAATCGAAGCCGATCTGGTTCAGGCTGGGCAGCATGGACGGGATCGGCGCGGCCAGGCGGGTCCATTCCAGGGCCGAGACGCTGTCGGAGCCGATCGTCAGGGGCAGGCGGGCGCCGGAATCCTGGGCCTTGAAGCTGAATTGGCCGTCGAAGCTGCCGGCGCGGCTCCCGCCCAGGGTCAGGTTGCCCAGCCGCCAGCCGCCGGTGTAGTAATTCCCGCTGACTGAAATGGTGTAGGTCCGGTCTGGGGCCAGGAATTCCTGCGGGCGGATGTAGATGTATTTGCCGTCCGCTGAATGTTGGACGTCGAAGGGCACGGTCGGGTCGAACGAGACGACCAGGCTGTCCTTCGGGCAGCCAACCGGGTTGTTGCACAGGCGGGCGTTGACCGTCGCGCCGTTCTGGCGGACGACCAGGCGCAGGGTCAGCATGGTCGAGGCCGGCAGGCTATCGGGAAAGGCCGCTTCGGTGTTGCCGCCCGGGGTGACATAATACAGGCCGGTGAAATCCTGCGGGAGGGACTGGGCCGTGGAGCAGCGCGTGTCGTCCGTGGCATTCAGGCAGTAATCGTACGGCACGTACCAGAGCTGGCCGTGCTCGCCGCCGATGTAAATGCCGGTCTTGCCGAGGGCGGGCGAGCCGTTCAGGTCGTTGCGATCGGCCAACTCGGCCTCGGTCGAGGTCGTGTCGAAGGACCAGCGCAGGGTGCCGTCGGCGTTGAGGGCGTACAGCCGGCCGTTCCCGGCGCCGAAATAGACGATGTCGCCGCTCCCGTCGGCGGTCTTGCCGATGACCGGGGAGGAGCGAATCACGTCGCCGGTATCGTATTTCCACTTCAGGGTGCCGTCGGTGTTCAGGGCGTAGAGCGTCCCGTCGGCCGAGGCCAGGTAGATGGCGCTCGTCCGCCCGGCCACGCTGGCCAGGGCGACCGAAGCGTAGATGTGATCGTTGGTGGGGAATTTCCAGCGGACGGCGCCGGTCTGCGGGTCGAGGGCGTACAGGTTGCTGTCGAACGAGCCCATGTAGACCGTCCCGTCCGAGCCGACCGCCGCGGAGGCGGCCACGAAACCGAGGGTCATCTTCTTCCAGAGCTGCCGGCCGCCCGGGTCGACGCCGCGCAGGTAGGTGTCATTCGAGCCCCAGAAGATCGTCCCGTCGCTGCCGAAAGCCGCCTGCGACCAGTTGTTGGAGCCGGTGGCGTAGGTCCACTTGAGGGTCCCGTCGGGGTTGATGGCGTAGTAGAGGAAATTGGTGTTGCCCGAATAGAGGGTGCCGTCGTAGCCGACCGCCACGTTGCCCTCGAACCAGCGGTTGTAACTGATCCCCGGGCGCAGCTGGGCCTCGTAGGTCCACAGGGAGCGCCCATCGGCGGGCACGTCGTCGGTGCGGAAGTGGTACATCTTGCCGTCGCCGGAGATGAAGGTGATCGTCGGGGCGCCGGTGGCGGGGTCGGGGGCTGTCAGCGCCCCGGCCGAGTCGATGATCTCACCGGTCTCGTATTTCCACTTGAGCGTCCCATCGGGGTTGAGGGCATAGAAGAAATGGTCGGCGGATCCGAAATAGATCGCGCCGTTCCCGTCGATGACCGGGGTGCTGAAGATGCCCTTTTCGGTCTGGAAGAACCAGGGCTTGTCGTTCCCGTAGACGGCCGGCAAGGGGCTGTCGGCGGTGTTGTGCTCGTCACGCCGGAAGGTCGGCCAGGGCGAATCGGCCTGGACCGGGACGTCGTAGCCGTTCGGCTCGGAGGGCAGCCCGGCCGCGTGGACGACGAAACCGCGCGGCAGCGAGGTTCGGTCCCCCAGGAAGGTGTGGGCGGTGACGGTGATGGCTCCGCTGGCCGTCCCCGCTGGCAGGCTGACGACGATCTGACCGGGCGTCCAGGAGGAGACCTGCAGGGCCTCCGTCGAGCCGTCGGCTTTGACCAGGCTGACGGCGACCGGCTGCGTCCCGAAGCGGGAACCGCTGATCGTCACCGCGGTCCCCGGCTCGACCAGGGGGATGGAGGCGACCAGCGGCCGGTAGGCGATCAGGAAGGTGACCAGCCAGTATCCGCCGCCCAGGACGAGCAGGACGGCCAGGAAGATGAGGAAAGCCTTGGGGTTGGCGGGCTTGCCGGCCGCCCTGCGACCGGATCGGCGGCGACGGATCGTCGCGTTCATGGGTGTCTCTCCCGGATAATTTTCCATACCTGGAATTATACTGCCCAACCATGTTTGAAATATCCCGATCTGCGAACCCCGGCGGCCATTATCGGGTAGAATCGCCGCATGCCCATCCCGATCGACAAGCTGGTCCGTTCCCGGCGCCGGACGATCGCCCTGATCGTCCAGGCGGACGCCACGCTGACGGTCCGCGCCCCACTGCGCATGCCGGACGGCGAGATAACGAAATTCGTCGAGACGCACACCGACTGGATCCTCAAGAACCAGGCCAGGGCCCGCCGCAGCGCCCCTCCGCCCCCCAAGCAGTACCGGGATGGGGAGAGCTTCCTCTACCTGGGGAAATCCTACCCGCTCAAGCTCGTCCCGCCGCAGCGCCCGGCCCTGAAGTTCGACGGCCGGACCTTCACGCTGGGCCGCTCCGCGGCCGCCCGGGGCGAGCAGGCCTTCGTACGCTGGTACAAGGCCCGGGCGCTGGAGGTGCTGACCGAACGGGTCCGGGCGCTGGCGGCGAAGCACGGCTTCCAGTATACGAAGGTCCGCATCTCGTCCGCCCGGACGCGCTGGGGCTCGTGCAGCTCGAAGGGCACGCTCAGCTTCACTTACCGGCTGGTGATGGCCCCTCCGGAGGTGGTGGACTATGTGGTCGCCCACGAGTTGGTCCATACCAAAGTACGCAATCACTCGAAAGTCTTTTGGAACCGGGTGGCCGGACTGATGCCCGATTACAAGGCCCGCCTGGGCTGGCTGAAAAAGAACGGGCGCTTTCTGTCGTAAGCAGTAGGTCACGCCTGAAGTGTGACCGACCAAGCTTCGTGGATTATTTTCCCCGTTGCGCCGACCAATAAATTTTGCTAGGATAATCGAAACGACCCCGGAGGCCTTATGCAAATTCATCCCGTTACCACCAGGAAAGACCTGGCAGCTTTCATCGATCTTCCTTATTCGCTTTATAAACACGACCCGGTCTGGGTCCCGCCGCTGCGCGACGAGCAGCGCGGCCAGTTCGACCCCAGGCGCAACCCCCTGCTGGACCACTGCCAGCGGCAGCTCTTCCTGCTGGAGGACGGCGAGAAGTTCGTCGGCCGGATCGCCGCCTTCATCGACGTGCTGGCGATCGAGTTCTGGAAGGAGCGCATCGGGCTGTTCGGCTACTTCGAATGCCCGCGGGACCCCGCAGCCGCCGGCCTGCTCTTCGAGGCGGCCCGGGACTGGCTGCGCCTGAAGAATTGCAGCTCCATGCGCGGGCCCTGGTCCTTCGTCTCGCAGGAGTGGGGCCTGGTGGTGGAGGGCTTCGAGCCCTCGCCGGTGGTCATGGCGCCCTACAACCCGCCCTACTACGAAACGCTCCTGACCGGTTTCGGCCTGGCAAAAGTCAAGGACCTGCTCTGCTGGTACATCTCAGCCGCCGAGGGCTACAAGGTCCCCGATCGGATCCTGACCCTGACGGACGCCGTCCAGAAACGCTACGACATCCGCATCCGCCAGCTGGACATGAAACGCTATGACGAGGAGGTCAAGGTCATCATCGACCTGGCCAACAGCACCATCATCGACAACTGGGGCTACTCGCCGGTGACCGAAGCAGAGGTCCAGGCAATGGCCCGGGACATGAAGCAGGTGCTCCAGCCCAAGGGCGTGCTCTTCGCCGAGGACCCCTCGGGCCGGACGATCGGCTTCGCCATCACCCTGCCGGACGTCAACAGCCTGCTCAAGGGGCTGAACGGCCACATGTTCCCGTTCGGCTTCATCAAGATCCTGGCCGGCATCCCGCGCCTGCGCAATTACCGCATGTTCGCCCTGGGCGTGGTCCCGGAATACCAGGGCATGGCCATCGACGCCCTGATCTACCGGGCCATGAACGAGACCCTGTACACCCCGGACCTGTGGATGGAGATCAACTACGTCCTGGAGGACAACTGGCCGATGGTCAACGCGATCAAGAAGCTGGGCGCCACGCCGCTGCGCCGCTACCGCGTCTACGAAATGAAGATCTGACCTCAATTCTCATGGCTTATTTCTACTTTTCCATCTTCCTCTCGGCCTTCCTGCTCTTCCAGGTGGAACCGATGATCGCCAAATCGCTCCTGCCCTGGTTCGGCGGGAGCGCGGCAGTCTGGTCGACGGCCGTGGTCTTCTTCCAGGCGCTGCTGACCGGCGGCTACGCTTACGCTTCCTGGCTGACCGGCGGGATCCGCCGGCGGGGGCGGCTGCACCTGGCGCTGCTCGGACTGTCGCTGGTGCTGCTGCTCGGGCTGGGCCTGGCATGGAAATCCCCCATCACGCCTCCCAGTGACCTGAACTTGGCTGGGACTGTCTCCCCCGTGCTGGCTATCTTCATCCTTTTGACGATCTCGGTCGGGCTGCCCTTCTTCCTGCTGGCTTCCAACAGCACCCTGGTCCAGGCCTGGTTCCAGCGGGCCTTCCCGCAACAGACCGCCTGGCGCCTGTACGCCCTCTCGAACGCCAGCTCGCTGGTCGCCCTGGTCAGCTATCCCATCCTGGTCGAGCCGAACCTCGGCCTGCCCGGGCAGGGCTGGCTCTGGTCGGCCGGCTATCTCGTTTTTGCCGGCGTGGCCGTCTTCGCCACCCTGCAGGCGATGCGCCGGCCGGAGGAGAGTGCTCCCGAGGCCAAAAACCACAAAGACACGCAGGCGCGAAGTTCTTCGAAAATCGATTTTCGTGGCTCTGTGGCTTCGTGGTTAAGCTCTCTCTCCGAAGCCGGCAGCCCGACCCGGCGCTCCCTGCTCTGGCTGGCCCTGAGCGCCTGCACGTCCATCCTGTTCCTGGCGACCACCGGCACCCTGACCCAGGAAGTGGCGGTCATCCCCTTCCTGTGGGTCCTGCCGCTGGCGATCTACCTGCTGACCTTCGTGCTGGCCTTTTCGGGCGAGCGCTGGTACCCCAGGCAGGCCTTCGTCTTCCTGCTCGTCCCGGTCATCCTGTTCTACGACTGGGCGATGGCCAACGGCGGGCGGGTCGGCATCCCCTGGCAGATCGGGGTCTTCAGCGCGGTGCTGTTCGTCGGCTGCATGGTCTGTCACGGCGAGCTCTACCGCCTGCGCCCCCACCCCGACCGGCTGCCGGCCTTCTACCTGACCATCTCCATCGGCGGGGCGCTGGGCGGCCTGCTGATCGATTTCGCCGCCCCAGTCCTCTTCAAGGGCTTCTGGGAGCTGCCCCTGGGCGTGCTCTTCTTCTGCATCCTGTTCCTGGTCGCCAGTCGGGGGCCGAAACCCGTCGGGCTCAAGGCCGAGCTGCTCGCCCGGGTCGGAGTGACCCTGCTGGCAGTGAGCGTGCTCATCAGCGGCGTGCGGGCCTTCCTGTTCATCGGGTCCGACCTAGCCAACCCGGTCCTTTCCGAGCGCAATTTCTACGGGGTGGTCCACGTCCGGGAAGTCGGAACGCCCGGGCAGGCCGATCTCGCTTACCAGCTGATCCACGGGAGCACCGTCCACGGCGTCCAGTTCCAACTGGCGGACAAGAAAGACACGCCGACCGTCTATTACGGGCCGTCCAGCGGCGTGGGGTTGGCGCTGCTCAACCATCCCCGCCCGGCGGGCGGACTGCGGGTCGGCGCCCTCGGCCTGGGGATCGGGACGATCGCCGCCTACGGCCAGCCGGGCGACGTCTATCGCTTCTACGAGATCAACCCGCAAGTCATCGCGCTGGCGGAGGGCCAGGGCGGCTACTTCAGCTTCCTGAAGGACAGCCGGGCGACGATCCAGGTCGTCCCGGGTGACGCCCGCCTCTCCCTGGAAAGCGAGATCGATCCCAGCAATGCCCCCCGCCAGGCGTACGACGTGCTGGTCGTGGACGTGTTCTCGGGCGACGCCGTCCCGGTCCACCTGCTGGACGAGCAGGCCTTTGCGCTGTACCTGCGGTTCCTGAAACCGGGCGGGGTGCTGGCGGTCCACGTGACCAACGCCTACCTGGATCTGGTGCCGGTCGTCTGGACCCTGGCGGACCACTTCGCGCTCGCCCGGGCCGTGATCGAGGATCCCGGCGACGGCCATTTCACCAGCGCCTCCACCTGGGTCCTGCTGAGCCGCGACCCGTCTGCCCTGGCCATTCCGGCCATCGCCGGGCGGGCCAAGGACATGGCCGGCTACACCCCGGCGATCCGCCCCTGGACGGACAAGTACAGCAACCTGTTCCAAATCCTGAAGCGCTGATCCTAGCGAAGGTCCATGGCTTCACACGGATTGCCAGTCCCTTCCCCCGGCTTGCCCGGGGGGGATTTTTATTGTATAGTTCGAGAGGTTCGAGTCTGGCGGGGAACGACCGGCGGGGTCTCGCCGGCAAGTCATCTTGAGCTTACAGGAAGAAGCCTCATGGAAACCAAGGAAACATCGAAGCCCGTGCACGGAATGCGCACCTTCTTCACCATCTGGTTCGGGCAGCTCATCTCGCTGCTCGGCAGCCAATTGACCGGATTCGCCCTTGGGGTGTGGGTCTACGACCAGACCCACTCGGTATCGATGCTGGCATTGGCCCAGGTGGCCATGCAGGCGCCTTACGTGCTCCTCTCCCCGCTGGCCGGCGTCTTTGCGGACCGCTGGAACCGGCGCACCGCCATGATCGTCAGCGACCTCGGCGGCGGGGCGGCGGTGCTGGCCGTCGCCATCCTCTACCTGACCCACCGGCTGCAGGTCTGGATGGTGATTCCGGTCAACCTATGGATGGCCTCCTTCCAGACGCTCATGTGGCCGTCCTTCACCGCCGCGACCACCCTGCTGGTCCCCAAGCAGCACTACGGACGGGCGAGCGGCTTCACCCAACTGGGCGAGGCCCTGCCGGCCCTGGCCGGTCCGGCCATCGCCGGGGCGCTCTACGTGAGCATTCGCCTCGGCAACATGGCCATGATCGACTTCGCCTCCTACATCTTCGCCGCGCTGCTGATGCTGTTCTTCGTCCGCATCCCCAACCCGGCCCGGACGGTCGAGGAGGCGCGGGAGAAGGGTTCGCTCTGGAAGGAGATGCGCTTCGGCTGGGATTACATCATCGCCCGCAAGGGGCTCCTCTCTCTGCTGACCTTCATCATGGTCTTCAACTTCCTCTCCGGGGTGATCGGACCGCTGATCGTCCCGCTGGTCCTGGACAACTGGGACGCCAGCACCCTGGGCTACCTCAGCACCCTGATGGGCGTGGGCATGCTGGCCGGGACGGTGGTGATGAGCGCCTGGGGCGGCGGCAAACACAAGATCTACACCATGCTGGCGTCCCTCCTGGCCGACGGGTTGTTCCTGGCGGCGGTCTGCCTGCGCATCTCGATCCCGCTGCTGGCCGTGTGCGGGTTCGGGGCGATGTTCTGCGGCCCGATCACCAATGCCTGCACCCAGGCCATCTGGCAGGCCAAGGTGGCACCCGACCTGCAGGGGCGGGTATTCGCCTTCCGCCGCACCATCGCGATGTCGGCCGGGATCGTCGCCCCGCTCCTGGCCGCCCCGCTGGCGGACTACGTCTTTAAGCCGGGGATGGCCCCGGGCGGCGCGCTAGCCCGGGCGCTGGGGCCTGTCATCGGCGTCGGGGCGAACCACGCCACCGGTGTGATGATCAGCCTGGCGGGAGTGCTGATCGTGGCGACCACCCTGGTCGGCTACGCCGTCCCGCAGCTCACCCACCTGGAAGCGGACCTGCCCGACCACGACCCGGTCGTCCCGGCCGCCGAAACCCAGCCGGCGGCGGAGTAAGAACCACTACCAAAACCTTGCTCCAGGCGGCGAGGACGGCGGCAAGAGCAGGTTTGCCAGGTGCTCCAGGCATTTCACAGAAAAGACCCTTGCAAAGGAGGTGCGGCTGCCGGCCATTCGTCGAGCCGCTCATCCGAGGAACATGGAGGTGAGGATGAAAACTACTAAAACCACTCTTCTCTTGGCTGTGATCGTGCTGGCCAGCGCACAATTCGCGTGCCAGGCAATCAACCCGCCTGTCCCTGCCCCGGTCGAGACGCCGACCTTCGAAGCCGAAGCCTCCCCGGAAGGATTGGTCAGCCTGCCCGGCCTCGTGAATGTCGATGGCTTTGCCTGCGCAGCCGCCATGTCAATCAATATCGCCATGAGCACGTTCCCGGACTCCCAGAAAACCAACCTCCTCTGTGCAGACCTGACCCCCTCTTTCCAGGCCTCCGCGAACGCCCAATCACCCCTGCGGGTGCCGGAATGGTTCATCGGTGAAACGAATGCATTCCTCCGCAAGAAAGGACTGCCGCTGGAGCTCCAGCGCCACCCTTCGGCGACCGTCGTGGATGTCGCCGGCGATCTCAAGCGGCAAATCCTTCCCATTCTCATGGTAAACACGGGCAGCCGCTTCCACGCGATCGTCATCATCGCTTACGATCCAAGCAAGGGTGGATTCGCCTACCTGGATTCCCTCCGACCGAAGAGCAAGCCGGTTCCCTTCGAGGCCGATTTCCTGGCGGACTATGGCATCAAATTCCAGGATGCCTGGATGGACACTTTCGAGTTGAAGATCGTCAAGTGAGCGGCCCAATCGACAGGATGGGCAGCGGGGGGCCCTTCACCCTGGACTTGCACCTGCCAATCAGAGAGTAAGACGGACCCCTGCGAGAGATGGAACATTCGCAGGGGTTTTTACGTCCATTCAGCAGTTCGGCCGGCCCTGAACCGTGCTATAGTAATCGTACGGGAAACGCCCCAACGGGCGTCTTCAGCCAAAGGAGGAGATGCATGAAAAGGAGCCTTCGATTTTTCGTTTTTGTCCTGCTGGTCGCCTGCCTGGCCCTGCCGGGCTGCAGCCGGGGACAGGCAACCCCCATCCCGGCGATCGCCACGCCGACCCCGCAGCCGCCGGGCAATCCCCCCGCCTCCGTGTACGTCCTGCCGCACGTGGTGTTGCAGCGCCTGGAGGTCACGTTCCTCGGCCAGGACGGGAACCGGCGGATCGGCAGCGGCTGCCCGGGGAACGACGGGAAAGGCAGCACCGTCGATTACCACCTCCGCGTCTCCGGGGTGGACGAGGACCGGACGGTCAGGCGGGTGGTGGTGGCGGGCGACAATTCCACCCTCACCTGGGCCTGGCCTTGTAGCGATACCTGGGGGCTGGAGGCGGACGATGCGGGCCACGGAGCCTGGGACATCTATATCGCCCCGTCCGAAGCCTCCATGATCTATACAGTCCTGTTCTTCTACGACGATGACTCCATGGCCATGGGCATGACCGGCATCCAGGCCGCCGGGACCGGCGGAGGCCCAGCGGCTGGTCCGAGTTACTATTTCGC
This sequence comes from Anaerolineales bacterium, assembly GCA_035506155.1. GTDB lineage: Bacteria > Chloroflexota > Anaerolineae > Anaerolineales > Villigracilaceae > UBA877. Next base: position 35,730 of record DATJPX010000130.1, on the reverse strand, counting down.
CTTCAATTTCGGGAGCTGCCTGCAGGATGGATACGACTCGGCCAGCGGGTTCTACTACCGTGACATGGGCCCGAACGAGCCGAGCGCATCGGTCCGGCTCACCCTGAGCGCCGGGGACCTGCAAGCCATCTACCAGAAGATCAGGACGAGCGGTTTCTTCGGCTACCCGAACGAGTTCGTCTCCACCCCCGCTTCCACCCCCGGCCCGCTGGTTTCCCCCGCCCCCCATTACTACCTCATCGTGCACGACCGCACGTCCACCAATGCGGTCTCCTGGGTCGACGACCGGGACGGCCCGGTCTCCCGGGAGACCGAAGCCCTGCGCGAGCTCATGCAGTTCATCGCCCAGACCCTCGAAAAATATCCGGAGGTGAAGGGGCTGCCGCGGCCCTCCGGCGGGTGCCTGTAAACGTCTGCCAGGCAGGGAGAAGGACGATCCTGACCCTTCCCCGACCCTCATTCCCTCACGGAAAGGGGCTTAAAGTCGGAAAAAGGTGCGGACGGCGTTTTGGCCTGCCCGCACCTTTTTCCCGGATCATTTCTCCTCCTCCGATTTCAATGGAGGGGCGTTTTTTATTGTTTCACCGCAACCAGCTCCACATCGAAGACGAGGGTTGCATTGGGCGGGATGACCCCGCCGGCGCCGCGCTCACCGTAGGCCAGGTTCGGCGGGATGGTGAGGGTGGCTTTTCCGCCGACCTTCATCAGGGCGATGCCCTCGTCCCAGCCCTTGATCACCCGCCCGGCTCCCAGGGGGAACTCGATCGGCTCGCCGCGGGAATAGGACGAATCGAATACCTTTCCGTTCGTCAGCTTGCCGGTGTAATGGACGCTGACGGTCATGCCGGCGATGGCCTGCTCGCCTGTACCGGGTGCCACTTCCAAGTATTCCAATCCGCTGGCTGTTTTCATGATCAATTCTCCGTGAGGCTGAATTTTGACTTGACCCGGATATCGCGGGAGGAACTGCCAACGAGTACTTCGAACTCGCCCGGTTCGGCGACCCACTTCTTCCGGTAGGGATCGTAATAGGCCAGCGAGCGCTCATCCAGGGCGAAGCTGACCGTTTTGGATTCGCCCGGCTGGAGTTCCACTTTGGCAAAGCCTTTCAATTCCTTCGGGGGACGCGGCAGTGCAGATTCCGGATCGGCCACATACAATTGGACCACTTCCTTGCCGGCCCGTTTGCCGGTGTTCTTCACCTGCAGGCTGACCTCGACCTTTTCGCCGGCCTTGACCTTCTTCGCCACCTTCAAGTCACTGTAGGCAAAGGTGGTGTACGACAGGCCGTGCCCGAACGGGAAGAGCGGGGCCAGCTCTTTCTTATCATAATAGCGGTAACCGACGAAGAGGCCTTCGCCGTAATTGACCTCCCGGCAGCCCGGGTAGGAGGCGTTGATGAAGGCCGGGCTGTCCTCCAGCCGCTGCGGGAAGGTCACCGGCAGCTTGCCGGACGGGTTGACCTCGCCCAGCAGGACCCGAGTCACGGCGTTGCCATTCTCCAGGCCAGGATAGTACGCCTCCACCACCGCGGCGACTTTGTCCAGCCAGGGCATGGACACCGGGGCGCCGACGTTGAGCACCACCACCGTCTTCGGGTTGGCGGCGGCCACCGCGGCGATCAAGGCGTCCTGCTGGCCCATCAGCTTGATATCCGGGCGGTCGGTGCCCTCGCTCTCGTAGGCATCCGGGTACCCGACGAAGACCAGCGCCACCTCGCTGCGCCGGGCGAGCTCGACGGCCCGCTCGAGGCGCGGGTCGGCGTCCGGGGCGAAGGTGAGGCCCAGGCCCAGTTTGTAGTAGACGATCTCCTGGGTCTCGTCGCGGACGAAGTCCATGCGGAGGTCATACGGCTGGCCGGCCTTCAATTCCCGGACGACGGAGGCCGGGTGGCCGCCGGCGCGATCCGGCAGGTCCGCGCTGCTGCTCTCCAGGATCAGCCGGTCATCCAGGTAGATGCGCATCCGGCTGCTGTGGTTCAGGTTGAACAGGTAGCGGCCGTCCTCCGGGACGGTCAGGCGGGTCGTCCAGCGGACGGAATTGGGCGGTTCCTTGGTGGACCAGGCGGTGTGGTACCAGAAGTCCGAGCCCAGGCCGTTCTGGGTATACATCGGCTCGCCGGAGCAATCGGCCGAGGCGAACATGTCCGCCCGGATGCCGGCATTCCCATCCGGGCCGGTCATCCAGGTGCGGGGCACGTCGTAGGGCAGGTCGTAATTGTCGCAGCCGCGCTCGTAGGCCACCTCGAGCTCCTTGCGCAGCGCTTCGAGCGGGCTGACCCGGTAGGGCGGCTCGGCCCGCGAGCTGCCGCCGCCCGAGATGACCGCCGTGGCGGCGTTCGGTCCGATGACCGCCACCGATTGGAGCTTGTCCTTGTCCAGCGGCAGGATGCCGCCCTCGTTCTTGAGCAGGGTGATGGCCTCCTCCGCCAGCCGGCGCGCCAGGGTCTGGTGCGCCGGGGTGTTGACCGAGCCTTTGGAGACCTTGTCGTCCATCCGGCCGGAGAGCAGCACCAGGCGCAGGATGCGCCGGACGGCCTTGTCCACCGCCTCTTCATCGACCTGCCAGGTGCGGACAGCATCGCCAAGGAGGGTGAAGTAACGGGCCGGGCCGGGCATTTCCAGGTCCAGGCCATTGGCGACCGAGTCGAACACGGTGTGGGTGGCGCCCCAGTCGGAGATGACCGCGCCTTCGAAGCCCCACTCCTCCTTCAGGATGCTGTTCAGCAGGTAGCCGTTCTCCCCGGCATAGACGCCGTTGATGCGGTTGTAGGAACACATCACCGTCCAGGGCTGGGCTTCCTTGACCGCCGCCTCGAACTGGGGCAGGTAGATCTCGCGCAGGGTGCGCTCGTCCACGTTGGAGCTGGCCCGGAAGCGCTCGATCTCGTAATTATTGGCCGCATAATGTTTGAGCGAGGCCCCCACCCCGCGGCTCTGCAGACCCTTGATGAAGGCCACCGCCGTCCGCCCGGAATGGTAGGGGTCCTCGGAATAGGTCTCGAAGTTGCGCCCGCCGCGCGGGTCCCGGACGATGTTGACGCACGGGCCGAGCAGGATGTCGCAGTCCATGCCGCGGGTTTCCTCGCCCAGCGCCTGGCCGACCTGCTCGACCAATTCGGGATCCCAGGAGGCGCCCATCGAGATGCCGGTGGGGAAGGCGGTGACGGGTCCCATTTTGCGGCCCACGTCCGGGTGGGTGGGCCGCACGCCGTGCGGACCGTCCGTCATCGTGATGGAGGGAACGCCCAGTCTTTTTACCGGTACGGTATTCCAGATATCCTGGCCGGAGAGCAGGGAGACCTTCTCGCTGAGGGTCAGTTTCCTGAGAAGTTCCTCCACGCGTCCTTCGAGATTGCCGGCTTTTGTCATATGTTCTCCTTGATTGATTGACGCGACGTGTCATCTCATGTAAGATTGCGGAAGAAGCACCCGCGTATTTGCCGCACGGATTTTAGCATGAACTGACCAATCAGTCACCATGAACACTGCCCCCGCTTCCGCCGTCCTGCGTTTCAATTCCCGCCTGTGGCCGCTCCTGGTCCTCGGATTGGGTCTGCTGGAAGCGGTCTACCCGAGCCGCACCTGGCTGACGCTGCTGATTTTGCTGGGCGGAGCCTGGCTGATCAGCTTCCTGTGGACCCGCTCGCTGGCCGCCCACCTGTTCATCAACCGGGAGATGCGCTACGGCTGGGCCCAGGTGGGGGACGAGCTGGAGGAACGCTTCACCGTCATCAACGACAGCCGCCTGCCCGGATTATGGGTGGAGGTGGAGGACCATTCCAACCTGCCCGGCTACAACGCCGGGCGCGTCACCGCCATCGGCGGAGGCGAGTCCCTTTCGTGGAAGACCGAGGGGGTCTGCACCCGGCGCGGCCTGTTCACCCTCGGGCCGACCACCCTGCGCTCCGGCGACCCGCTCGGGCTGTGCAGCCTGGTGCTGCGCCAGCCCAACTCGACCGTGCTGTTGGTCCTGCCGCCGGTCCTGCCGCTGCCGGCCATCGAGATCTCCGCCGGCGGGCGGGCCGGGGAAGGCCGCCGGCCCCGCCGGGAGGCGCTCGAGACCACCGTCAGCGTGGACACGGTCCGGGAGTACGTCGCCGGCGACCCGCTCAAGGCGATCCACTGGCCCACCTCGGCCCGTAAGAACGCCCTCTACGTCCGCCAGTTCGAGCACACCCCCTCGTCCGACTGGTGGATCTTCCTCGACCTGCAGGCGGGTGTCCAGATCGGCAGCGGCCAGGATTCGACCACCGAGCACGGCATCGTCCTGGCAGCCTCGCTGGCCGACCGGGGCATCCGCCAGGGCCATTCGGTCGGGCTGGTGACCCACGGCAGGGAGCTGGCCTGGCTCGACCCACAGCAATCCTCTGGGCACCTGATGAGCCTGCTGCGGGCCCTGGCGCTCGTCCAGCCGGGGGAGCGTCCGCTGGCCGAGCTGCTGACCGCGGCGCAGAAATCCATCCGCTACGGGGCCAGCCTGATCGTCATCACCCCCGACGTCCGGGCGGGCTGGGTGCCGGCGATGCTCCAACTGGTCAAGCAGGGCATCACCCCCACCGTCCTGCTGCTCGACCCGCGCTCCTTCGGCGGGGAGGAGACCCCCCAGGGGCTGCTGGACCTGCTCGACGACCACGGGATCGTCCACAACCAGATCCGCCGCGAGCTGCTCGACCAGCCCGAGGCCCGTCCCGGCACCCAGGGGAAATGGGAGTGGCGGGTGGTCGGGCGCGGCAAGGCGGTGGCCGTCCGCCGCCCGGCCGACACGAGCTGGAGGCAGCTGCGATGAAACCAAGCCTCTCCCAGCGCTTCTTCGCCTGGGTCCTGAAACGCTTCGGCGTGCCCGCCCTGCTCGAGATCGGCCTGCTCTGTCTGATCCTGACCCTGGTCACCCGGGGACTGGTCGGGGTGGCGTCGCATCTCTCCATCCGCGTGGTATACCCGGCGGCGCTCCTCGGCGTCCTGGCCGGCTGGCTGCTGGCGCGCTCGTCCCTGAACGGCTGGAAATACGGCGTGGCTGGCTTCGGGATCGGCTTCGGCGGGCTGGCGCTGACCGTGGGGAGGATCGGCGGCCTGCTGGGCGGGCTGCTGGCGGGCATCCCGCCGTTGGTCGGCGAGCTCTTCCAGTGCACGATCCGGATTTCCTCCAAGCCCTTCCTGACCTGCGCAACGCTGGATCCCCTTCCACTTTCGGAAGGCTGGTCCATGCTGGTCGACGGCGTCGTGACCCTGGCGGGACGGATCGGCATCTGGTTCGGCGGCCTCTTCAGCGGCCTGACCGTGACCGACCCGCTCCTGACCGGCATGGTTTGGGGGATGATCCTGTGGCTGGTGGCCATCTGGGCCGCCCGGTGGATTGCCCGGCGGAATATGCCCCTGGCGGGGCTGCTGCCGGCCCTGGCCTTGCTGGGCTACAACATCTACTACACCAACTCCGTCGCCGGGATCCTGTGGCTGGTGTTCGCCTCCGGTGGGACGGTCCTCTTCCAGGCGCTGATCCACTACCTCGAATCCGACGAGCGCTGGACTTCCCGGCGCATGGGCCGGGTGACGATCGAGGCGGACCTGGGGATCGCCGCCGGGCTGCTGGTGGTCGGGCTGATGCTGGCCGGCGGGCTGCTGCCCGCCATCTCGATCGCCAAGGTCCGTTCCAGCCTGCACGAGCTGTTCGACAACCCCAACAGGAAGAACGGCCTGGCCGAATCGCTGGGCCTGCAGCAGACCCCCATGATCGGCAGCAACGGGATCGGCAGCACCGCTGGCGGGATGGGCCAGGCCGTCACGCATGCCGTCGGGGCCGGGCCGCACCTCTCCCAGGATGTGGTCATGTACGTCACCGTGGAAGGTTACAAGCCCCCGCCGCCTCCCGACGTGGCCCGCTACACCAACGCCCCGCCGCCGGACGTGCGCTACTACTGGCGCCTGCAGACCTATGCCGGCTACAACGGCCGGGACTGGTTCGACGACAGCCTCGCCCCCCAGGCGATCCCGGCGAACAGGCCCTTCGAGGTGAGCCTGGCGGCCCTGCCGGTCACCGAGCGGGAAGTGCACCAGCAGGTGGAACGCGTCCAGCAGCTGAACGGGGCCCTGTTCTTCTCCGGGGAGCTGGTCAGCGTCGACCAGCCGGCGGTGGCAAGCTGGCGCGCCTCGAACGACCTGATCGACGCCCAGACGAACGCGGTCACCTACAACGCGGTCTCGCGCCTGCCCTACGTCACCGAAGCCGAGCTGCGGGCCGCCGGGACCAACTTCCCCGTCGCCATCCGCAGCCGCTACCTGTCGCTGCCCGACAACGTTCCCCAGCGGGTGCGCGACCTGGCCCTCAACCTGACCGCCCACAAAGGCAACCTGTACGACCGGGCCATCGCCATCCAGGATTACCTGCGCCAGTTCCCATACACCGTGGACGTGCCCGGGCCGCCGGCCGATCGGGAAGTATCCGACTACTTCATCTTCGACCTGAAGAAGGGCTACTGCGACTATTTCGCCACCAGTATGGTCGTCCTGGCACGGGCCGCCGGCCTGCCCTCCCGCCTAGTGACCGGCTACGCCAGCGGCAGCTACGATTACACGACCGGCCGTTTCGTCGTCGTGAACGCCGACGCCCATGCCTGGGTGGAGATCTACTTCCCGGACATCGGCTGGGTGGAGTTCGAGCCGACCACGAACCTGACGCCGATCCCGCACCCCGGCGAGGTCATCACGCCCGCCAACGCGGCGGCCGCCCTGCCCACTCCGGTCGCCCAGGCGCAGGCGCCGGTCCAAAACAAATTCAACTTTGGCGCCCTGCGCACGGCGCTACAGATCCTGGGTGTCCTGCTGGCCGGGCTGGCAGTGGTGGCGGTCCTGGCCCCGCTCGAAGGCTGGCTGCTGGTCTTCCGTCCCGCCGACCTGGCCTTGACGACCATCTACAGCCGTCTCTACCGCCGCGGCCGCGCCTGGGGCGTGGACGTAAAAGCCGGCCTGACCCCCAACGAGTTCGCCGCGGCCCTGTCGGTCCGCCTGGAGCCGCTGGCCAGGTACAGGCGCCTGGCCGCCGCCCTGGCGATCCTGCGGGCCGACCTCGAGTGGCTGACGGGAACCTACTCCCGGCTGCTCTTCAGCCCGCGCCGGCCCAGCCGCGACGAGCACTTGCGGGCCGTCCGCACCTGGATGCGCATGCAGTGGAACTTTTTCTGGTTGCGGCTCGGCAGGATTTGATTTATAATTTGCCTGCCGTAATCGTTCAGGAGTTCAAGGAATGACAGATACCCTGTAGGAAACCAAAGTCTTTTCGGGCAACCCACCCGCTGGTTTGGATTTAAACCGGAGGCGTCTGCCCCCGGTTTTTGTTTTCCCGTCCCCCAGGGGACACTACAGGTCATCTCATGCTTACTGCTCATTCCGTCAACAAATCCTACGGCATCCACACCGTACTCCAAGACATCTCATTCAGCCTCAGCGCCGGCGAGCGGATCGGATTGATCGGTCCCAACGGCTGCGGCAAGACCACCCTGCTGCGCATCCTGGCCGGGCTGGAACTGCCCGATTCCGGGACGGTCGCCGTCCACCGCCCGGCTCCTTCGGCCCGTCCGGGGCAGGGGCTTCGCCTCGGCTACCTGTCGCAGGGCTGCGACCTCGACCCATCCCTGACGGTTGGGGAAGCCTGCCGCCCGGCGGCTGCGAGCGGTCCAGGCCCCGAAGAGGAGCTGGCCGGGCTGGCCGCCGCCCTGGCCGGGCATCCTGCCGACGCAGCCCTGCAGGCCCGCTACGACGAAGTCCTCGAGCTGCTCTCCTCCGCCCCCTCGCCGCAGGAAATCCTCGCCCCACTGGGCCTGGCCGGCCTGGCTCCCGGCCACCCGGTCGGGCAGTTGAGCGGCGGGCAGAAGACCCGCCTGATGTTGGCGCGCCTGCTGCTGGCCGACCCCCAACTGCTCCTGCTGGACGAGCCGACCAACCACCTGGACATCGCCATGCTCGAATGGCTGGAAGACTGGCTCGGGCGCTTCCGCGGGGCCGTCCTGATCGTCTCGCACGACCGGCGCTTCCTCGACAACGCCGTCTCGGCCATTCTCGAGCTGGACCCGGCCACCCACAGCCTGAAGTCCTATTCCGGGAATTACAGCGCCTACATCGAACAGAAGGAAGCCGAGCGCGAGCGCCAGCTGCAAACCTACCTCGACCAGCAGGCCGAGATCCGCCGGATGAAGGCCGACATCGCCCAGACGAAACAGCAGGCCTCCTTCACCGAGCGCCAGGCCAGTTCCATCCGCATCGGCGGCAGTGATTTCAAGATCAAGGGCTACAAATCCTACCAGCAGGGCATCGCCAAGAAGGTCGCCAAAAAGGCCAAGTCCCGCGAGAAGAAGCTCGAACGGTTCCTCGAATCGGACGAGCTGGTCGAGCGGCCGCGCCCCGACTGGCAGATCAAGCTGACCTTCCGGGCTCCCGACCACCAGAGCCGCGACATCCTGGCGACCGAAAACCTGTCGATCGGCTACCCCGGCCATGCCCCACTGCTGGAGGACCTGCGACTGCAGGTACGCGGCGGCCAGCGCCTGGCCCTGACCGGTCCGAACGGCTGCGGCAAGACCACCCTCATCCGCACCATCGCCGGTCGGCTCGAGCCGCTGGCCGGGTCCGTCAACCTGGGCGGGACGGTCAAACTGGGCTACATGACCCAGGAGCAGGAAAACCTAGACCTGGATCGATCGCCGCTGGAGATCGTCCAGTCCGCCGGGACCTTCAACCAGACCGAAGCCCGCCACTTCCTGCATTTCTTCCTGTTCGGCGGCGATTCGCCCCTGCGCCCGGCGAAGAATCTGAGCTACGGCGAGCGCGCCCGCCTGGAGCTGGCCCTCCTGGTCGCCCGGGGCTGCACCTTTCTCCTGCTCGACGAACCCATCAACCACCTCGACATCCCCTCCCGGGCCCGCTTCGAGCAGGCCCTCGACCAGTACGAAGGAACCGTCCTGGCCGTCGTCCACGACCGCTACTTCATCGAGCACTTCGCCAGCGAGGTCTGGACGATCGAAGACGGCCGGATCGCCAGGACCGGCCGCTAACGGACCCGGAAAGGAACCGCCATCATGCTGACCGCCCATCACATTACCAAATCCTACGGCATCCACATCGTCCTTCAGGACATCTCCTTCACGATCAACGCCCGCGAGCGCCTCGGCCTGATCGGCCCGAACGGCTGCGGCAAATCGACCCTAATGCACATCCTGGTCGGGTCCGAAAAACCCGATTCGGGGACAGTGGCGCGCACCCGTCCGGACCTGCGGATCGGCTACCTCTCGCAGGGTTTCGAGCTGGACCCGTCCCTGACGATCGCCGAGGCCTGCGCCCCGGCCTTCCGGCCCTCGACCGACCCGGAGGCCGACCTGGCCGGGCTGGCCGCCGCCCTGGCTGCGGACCCATCCGACGGCTCCCTCCAGGCCCGCTACGACGAAGCCCTCGAGCGGCTTTCGGCTCCCCTCCGGCGCCCGCAGGATGTCCTGGCCCCGCTCGGCCTGGCGGACCTGCCGTCCGACCGACGCGTCGGGCAGCTGAGCGGCGGGCAGAAGACCCGCCTGATGCTGGCGCGCCTGCTCCTCTCCGATCCCAACCTGCTCCTGCTGGACGAGCCGACCAACCACCTGGACATCGCCATGCTCGAATGGCTGGAAGACTGGCTGGCAGACTTTCCCGGCGCGGCCCTGATCGTCTCGCACGACCGGGCCTTCCTCGACAACACCGTCGGCCGCATCCTCGACCTGGACCCCGAAAGCCATACCTTGAAGGAATATGCCGGCAATTACAGCGAGTACCTGCAGCAGTTCCTGGCCGCCCGCGAGAAACAATGGGACGAGTACCGCGACCAGGTGGCCGAGATCAAGCGGATCAAGCAGGACATTGCCCGCACCAAGCAGCAGGCATTGCAAGTGGAGTCGAGCACCACCCCGCGCCAGCCGCACGTCCGGCGGATCGCCAAGAAAGTGGCCGTCAAGGCCCTGGCCCGCGAGAAGAAGCTCGAGCGCTTCCTCGAGTCGGACGAGATCGTCGAGAAACCGAAGCCTTCCTGGCAGCTCAAGCTGGACTTCGCCGCCCCCGAGCACCAGAGCCGCGACATCCTGGCGACCGAAAACCTGTCGATCGGCTACCCCGGCCATCCCCCGCTGCTGGAGAACCTGCGCCTGAGCATCCGCGCCGGCCAACGCCTGGCCCTGACCGGTCCGAATGGCTGCGGCAAGACCACCCTCATCCGCACCATCGCCGGCCGGCTCGAGCCGCTGGCCGGGTCCGTGCGGCTGGGCGCATCCGCCCGGCTCGGCTACATGACCCAGGAACAGGAAAACCTGGACCTGGGCAGGTCGCCGCTCGAGACCATCCAGTTCGCCGGGACCTTCAACCAGACCGAAGCCCGCCACTTCCTGCACTTCTTCCTATTCAGCGGCGACGATCCGCTCCGTCCGGCCGGGAGCCTGAGCTACGGCGAGCGCGCCCGCCTGGAGCTGGCCCTCCTGGTCGCCCAGGGCTGCACCTTCCTCTTGCTCGACGAGCCCATCAACCACCTCGACATCCCCTCCCGGGCCCGCTTCGAGCAGGCCCTGGCGCGTTACACCGGGACGGTCCTGGCCGTCATCCACGACCGTTATTTCATCGAGCAGTTTGCCACGGACGTCTGGACCGTGAAAGACGGGCAGATCAAGAGCCTGTGACGCCCCGGATGGAAAAAGGGACCCTTCCGCTTATGAAACGAACCCCTCCCACTCCCCACCCCGAGGTCAATGCCGTCCTGGAGGCCATCCTGCCGCAGGCCCGGTCCATCCTCGGGGGCCAATTCGTCGGGATGTATCTGTACGGCTCGCTGGCGTATGGCGGCTTCGACCGGGACAGCGACGTGGACTTCGTCGTCGTCACGAAAGACGAGCTGACCGGCGAATCTTTTGCAAGCCTTCAGGAAATGCACGCCCGGATTTCCCAAATCGATTCCTGGTGCGCCACCCAGCTCGAAGGCTCCTACCTCCCGCAGATCGGGCTGAGGCAGTACGATCCGGTCCGGGCCTTGTACTACCACCTCGACCGGGGCCCCGGTAATCGCCTGGCCAGGGTGCAGCTGGAGGACGCCCGTCTCAGCCGGGCCTGGTGGGGCGCCTGGGTCATCCTGCGGGCGGTCCTGTCCGAAAAGGGGATCGCCCTGGCCGGGCCAGCCCTCGAGACCCTGGTCGATCCGGTCCCGCTGGAGGAGTTGAAGCGGGCGAACCGGGCGCTCCTGACAGACTGGGCCGGGGTGATGCTCGAACGGCCCGCCGAGATGAATACGCGCGGCTATCAATCCTACGTCGTCCTGACGATGTGCCGGATGCTCCACACTCACCAGAATGGCGTCCTCGTCTCCAAGCCGGCCGCCAGCGAATGGGCCCGCAAAACATTGGAGCCAGGCTGGCTTCCGTTGATCGAGCATGCCTGGGCCGGGCGCCACGACCCAGGAGGCGAGATGCACCCGGAAGACGTGCAGGGTACGCTCGAGATGATCCGCTATACGCTGAAAATCATTGCCGGAGAGGGCAAAGACGAATGAAACCGATCCTGCGCAACTACCGGGGCGAGGAAGATCACTGGCGCTGGCATTGCATCGCCAACTGCCAGTCGTCCAATCCGCACGAGCGGGTGACCCACCTGTGGGAAACACCCACCGTCCAGCTAGCCGCCGTCGTCGGCGGATACGACCCGGGACAAAATGTCCTGTATTCTCCCGCCTGCGACCGCTCCGAAGGCTGGGGCAGGGAATGGTGAAGCCCCATCCGGTCACCCCTTACCCGGAGGTAAATTCCATCCTGGAAGAGTTGCATACGGGGGTAGCGGCGGCCCTGAGGGAGCGCTTTCTTGGCTTGTACCTGCACGGCTCGCTGGCAACCGGCGATTTCAATCCCGCGACGAGCGACGTCGACTTCCTGGTCGTCACCTGCGGCGAGCTACCCGCCGATCGGTTCCCGGTCCTGAAGGCGATGCACGCCCGTCTCTTCGCCAGCGGCCGGGCCTGGTCGCAAAAGCTGGAGGGCGCCTACCTGCCCCTCGGCCAGCTGCGGCGCCACGACCCAGCGCAGCCGCCGGTCCCCTGGCTGGGCGCGGATGGTCACTTCGCCCTCGAGCGCCTCGGCAGCGACTGGACGATCCAGCGCTGGATCCTCCGCGAAAGAGGTCGCGTGGTTTCCGGTCCCACGCTGAAACCGATGATCGACCCGGTCGGCGCAGATGAACTCAAGGAGGCCGTTCGCGCCAATCTTCGGGATTGGTGGTCGCCGCCCCTTCCCTCCCCCGAGCGTTTCGAGAGCGCCGAGTACCAGGTATACGCCGTGCTGACCATGTGCCGGTCGCTGTACCTCCTCGAGCACGGCGCGATCGCCTCGAAACCGGCTGCGGCCCGCTGGGCCGAGGCAAACCTGGAAGGGCCCTGGCCGGGCCTGGTCGAAGCCGCCCGGCTTTGGCGCCCGGTTGAAACCTTCCAGCGGCGGAAGGAAATGGATGCATTCATTCAGTTTACCCTCCGACAGTGGGGGATAACCTTCCCGGTGGCTTGACCACCCGGGTGCTCCGGCCGTAAACCCATCCTTGCAATCGCCCGACCTTCTCAGGTCGGATTTTATTAATACTAATCACCTTGACATACTATATAATACACAGTATAATGCCATCAATGGTGAAAATATGGGAACAAACGAAACGATAGATAATCTTATCCTCGAACTACGGCGCGGCATGCTGGTGCTGGCCGTCCTGAGCCAGTTGGACAACGAGCAGTACGGTTACTCGCTGATCAACCACCTCAAGGAGAACGGGCTGGAGATCGACCAGGGTACGCTCTATCCCCTGCTGCGCCGGCTGGAATCGCAAGGCCTGCTGCAATCCAACTGGCGGATCGAGGCCGACCGGCCGCGGCGATATTACATCATCAGCGAAGAAGGGCAGAAACTCCTGCCCCAGCTGAAACAAGAATGGAACAGCATCGTAACCCTGATGGACAAGATGCTGAAGTGAGAAGGAGAATGAAATGAATCTGATCGAAATTTACGTTTCCGAGGTCGGGCGACGCCTGCCGCAAACGATGCGGGCCGATATCGAGGCCGAGATCCGTTCCGCCCTGGAAGACATGCTCGAAGAACGAAGCAAAAAAGCCGGACAGCCCGCGAATGACGAGATGGTCCTGGCCATGCTGAAGGAATATGGCGATCCCGAAAAAGTCGCCGCATCCTACCTGCCGGAGCGCTACCTCATCGGACCGAGCCTGTACCCGATCTTCATGATGGTCCTGCGCATCGCCCTCATCGTGACCGGCGTCCTGGCCGCCGTCGGCCTGGGATTTGCAATCTACCAGAGCACCCTTACCGCCCAGGGCGTTTTCGAAACCGTCCTTCGAGCCGCCGCCGACTTCTTTACCAGCCTGGTCATCGCACTTGGCAATATCATCCTGGTCTTTGCCATCATAGAATGGGCGCTCTACCAATCCGGTAAGAAGATCGACTTGAACGGCAATGCAAAAAAGAAGGAATGGGACCCGCATTCCCTGACCAAGGTGATGCCTTCCAACCGGATCAAGCACAGCGAGGTCATCATCGAGCTCGTCGGCTGCTTCATCGCCATCATCCTGTTCAACTTCTACCCCGGACTGATCGGCTTTACGCCGAGCCTGAACGGCGTGGTTGGCTCCGGGAACTGGGCAATCGGTTTCGGCAGCGCGGAGTTCGTGCGGCTCCTCTCCAGCGCCTTCTTCCACTTTGTCCCCTACCTGACCGCGGTCTGGGTGTTGACCATCATCTTGAATATCATCCTGCTCATCCAGGGATATTGGAACACGCTGGACCGGATCATCTCGATCGGGCTCAAGGTAATCAATATAGTGATTGCCGCAGCCATGCTGGCCGGTCCATCCCTGATCGCCCTGACTCTGGCTGGCCTGACGAAGAGCCTGGGGGACGCAGGCACCGCACAGATGATATTGAACCTGGTCACCCAGGTCGTCCATGGAGCACTCTGGCTCGCCATCATCGCCGGGAGCCTGGATGTGATCGTGAGGCTGGTCCGCCTGGCCCAGGCCCGGGCCTATATACCCCGGTAAGAATCAGCCGGGCGGGATGGGTGTCCCGCCCGGTTTTTTAATTAACCGTTCAAGCGACCCGCTTCCGGCATGCGAACGGGAACGAGCTTGTCGACCACCGGGGTCATGCAGGTCGTATCCGAGCAGGCTTCATAGGTGATCGAGAGCGCTTCCTGCGCCCAGCCGCTCCCCGCTGGCAGCCTGACCGGCAAACTCAATGTGACCGGCCCGGCCGGGTAGACCAGCAAGGCGTCCGTACCCATCGAGGATACCTCCGGATCCGCACTTTCCGTAAGGGCCCCCACGGCTTGCAGAGTCGAGCCGGCCGGTAATTCCAGGCGGGTGGGGCGGCCTTCGCCATAGATGCCTTCCCGGGGGAGGTCCTTGCTGTAGACATGATAGCCTTTGGGTGGATCGAACGTGGCGGCCAGCCAGCTCTGCCCGGAAGCATCCACCTGCAGGACGATCGAAACGGCGACGCCGTTTTCATTGAAGGCAGCCAAGTTCAAGGGAGCACCCGGCCTGGAAGCCTGCCAGGAGGCACACGAAGCCAGGGAGGCGAGCAAAAACCAGGAAATACAGATGCACTTTATTTTGACCATCGTCTCGTTCTCCAATAAATTACGACCTCAGTCCGAAACATACCAATAACCGATTACGGTTTTGAAAGAATCGCCTTTAACAATCAGGCAAGTGTTTATGCTATACTGATATTTACTTCGTATGGAAATCCTGAGTGATCGGTATTTGCATCGTTACAGGTTGACCGGGAGGGGGGGATGACATTATTATACACGCCGTATGTGGGAATCCTGCTGCTTAACGGTCTGGTTTGCGCCCTCATTGGCTACATCCTGCTCAGTCATAGAAACGTCCCCGGGAAAACCGCGCTGATTTTGATCATGGCAGCCGCGGTGGAAGTTTCGCTTGCCAGCGCGCTGGAAATCGCCTCGGTCGGGATCCCCGCCAAGGTATTCTGGGCAAAAATCGAGTACCTGGGAAATCAAAGTGGTCCAGTCCTCTTCCTGATCTTTGCCCTCAGATACACCCACCAGGATGATATTCTCACCGCACGGAATCATCTCCTGCTCTGGGTGATCCCGCTGGTCACCATGCTGCTGGCAGCCACCAACGACTGGCACCGGCTCATCTGGACCACCTTCACTCCCAATCCGGTAAACAGTTCCATCCTCATCTATGGCCATGGCACGTGGTACTGGGTCTGCACCGTTTACGGTTATCTGTCGATCCTCGCCGGCTGTGCAGCGTTGATCCGGGCCGCGATCCGGTTCCCGCAAATCTTCCGCCGCCAGATCGGCATATTATGTGCCGCCGCCTTCGTTCCTGGTTTGGGGAATTTGATCTATCTGACCGGCTTCAGCCCGGTCGTCGGGCTGGATACCGCCCCGGTTTCCTTTTCCCTGGCCATGATCATCCTCTCCATGGGCATTTTCAGGTTCAAGTTGCTCGATATCGTACCGATCGCGCGCGGATCCCTCATCGAGCATATGCTGGATGGCGTCGTGGTCCTGGACGCACGGGACCGGATCGCCGACCTCAATCCAGCCGCACAAAACCTGATCGGGACGCTTTCCTCGAAAAGCATCGGGCAGCCCGTGGCGACAGTCCTGTTTTTCTGGGCCGACCTGATCAAGCGATTCCCGAATGCCGGCGAGATCAAGACGGAGATCCTCCTGGAAGGAGATCCGCACCGTTTCATCGATCTGCACATCTCCTCCCTTTTCGATCGCCGCCAGCATTACACAGGCAGGCTGATGGTTCTCCAAGACATCACGGAGCAGCGCCTCGCCGATGCGGAATTAACCAGGAATATCGAGGAATTGAAGATCATCAACCAGATCAGCTTGGTCATCACCTCCGGTCTGGATTTGGAACGCATTCTCAAAGAATTGAAGGAACAATGCACCCAGGTGGCGCCGATCGATGTCTTCTACGTGGCCCTCTACGACCCGGCGACGTCGATCGTCAACATCCCGCTGTATTACAAGGACGGACAGTTCTCACCCGGCCCCTTACGCGACATCCGCGACCGTCCGGGGTTGATCGGCAGTGTCATTAAAGCGGGCCGGACTCTTTACCTGCACAATGAAACTGAACCGATCACCCGACCCATCAGTCAGCAGCAGGCCTTCGAACAGGAGAGGCCGATGAAATCCTACGTCGGCATTCCGCTGACCGTCCGGGACAAGATCATCGGCATCATGTCCATCCAAAACCATCGGCCGAACGCCTATGCGGATGAGCAGATCCATTTGCTGGAGCGGATTGCCATCCAGGCGGCCATTGCCATCGAAAACGCCCGCCTCTACGCAGAAGAGCAAAGGCTGGCCATCGTCGACGAACTGACAGGCGTTTATAACTACCGGGGACTATTCGAACTCGGCGGTCGGGAGGTGGAACGCGCCCATCGTTTCGGCCGTTCCCTGGCTGCCCTTTTCTTCGACATCGATAATTTCCGGATTTTCAATAACACGTTCAGCCACGCCACAGGGAATGTGGTCCTGCAAGCCGTCGTCAAGCGCTGTCAGGCCCTGCTCCGCTCCGTAGACATCCTGGCCCGGTATGGTGGGGATGAATTCGTCGCCCTCCTCCCCGAAACCGATCTCGCCAGTGCCGAGATGGTCGCCCACCGCTTGATCGAGGAAATCGCCGCCACGCCTTTTACAACCCCGCACGGCGACCTGGACGTGACCGTTTCGATCGGGGTCGCTTTTCTGACCGACGACACCCTGGACCTGGCCGCGCTGGTCGACCGGGCCAATCATGCTGAGCACGAGGCCAAGCGGGGCCAGAAAAGCGTCGTCGCGATCGCCAAATAGTCTTTCGGAAAATAAAAAAGTCCGGGGTAATCCCGGACTTCGGCTAATTTCCACCAAAGAACAGTTGCCACCAGATTCGCCAGGTCGGCTGCGGTTGCGCCTGGGTCGAGACGGATGGTATCGGCGTGGGGGTGGTATTGGTCGTGGAGACCACGTCGATCGGGTGTTCGCCCACGCGCACCCATTTATTTTCATACGCCCATTGCTCGACTGCCGCATCGGAAGTGGCATATGCCACCTGGGTCACCAATGCCGCCTGGGTCTGCATGACTGCCGTCGCTTCGGCGCGCACCGAAGTGAGCTTGGCATTCAGCCGGTCCAGTTCCTCCATGCGCCGGTTGAAATCCACCAGCAAAATCACGGCCAGTAGAAGACCAAGAATGATTAGAACACTTTGCCACTTGAACTTCATACCCTTATCTTACTCGCTCCAGTTCAGTTTGACAAGCATTTGACGGACCGCCCGAAACCATCTTGGTGGGGATAAAAAAAGACCCGCAACAATGCGGGTCTACTGCAATGAATGCAGTTCCTTCTGTGCCGAAGGAGGGACTTGAACCCTCACGACCTTGCGGCCACTAAGCCCTGAACCTAGCGCGTCTGCCAGTTCCGCCACTTCGGCGTGCGGGTTGTATTTTATCCGAAAGTAAGATTTTGTCAACCTTCCGGACGAAATCAGCTCGAAATATATTCACGCAGATTATGCTCGACCGCGTAAGCGGCCGCCTCTGCCCGATTATTGACACCCAATTTGGAAAGGATGCTGGAAACATAATTCCGGACCGTCCCTTCGCCGAGGAAGAGCGCCTTGGCGATTTCCCGGTTGGTCTTCCCCTCCGAGACCAGGAGCAGGACGTGTTTTTCCTGTTGGCTGAGGTGGGCGAATGCGGAGGCTTCCTCCTCCTTGACGGCCCGGCGGACCTCCTGGAAGACCCGCTGCGTAACGGCCGGATCGAGCAGCGCCTCGCCGCGCCCGACCGCTTCCAGCGCCTTGACCAACTCCTCCCCGCCAATCTGCTTCAGGATGTAGCCTGAAGCGCCAGCCCGGATGGCTGAAAAGAGCATCTCGTCCTCTGCATAGGAGGTCAACATTAAAACGCGCGTTTCGGGAAAACGGCTGGTAATCTCCTCGCAGGCTTCGATCCCGGAGGTTCCCGGCAGGCGGATGTCCATCACGACGACATCCGGGTGGTTATTTGCAACCTGCTCGATGGCTTCGCGCGCCGAGGCAGCTTCCCCAATGATATCGAACTGCGGATGCCGCTCAAGCAACGCTTTCAGCCCCAGCCTGACGACTTCGTGATCGTCCACGAGCAAGATGCGTTGTTTTGCCATAGCCATTCCTCCGGCCTGAGTATATTCGAGAGCTTATTGTCTGACAAGGCAGTAATTGATGGAACCGATCGGTATCGGAATGCGCTTTTCTAGAGGAGGAACCAGGTGATCAGGAAATACCCCAATACAGCCCCCCAAAGCCAGGAATCGATCCGGTCCAGAACACCCCCGTGCCCCGGGAAGATATTGCTCGAATCCTTGACGCCGGCCTGGCGCTTCAGCATCGACTCGCCCAGGTCGCCCAGCGTCGTCAGCACGGACAGGGCTGCGCCCAAGGCGGCGGCTTTCCACCATAAAACGCCCGGACCGCCGATGGCGTGCCAGAGGAGCGCCAGGAGGACGGCGCTGATCGTGCCGCAAACAACCCCGGCCCAGTAACCCTCCCAGGTCTTTTTCGGGCTGAGCCGCGGGCTGAGGGTATGCCGGCCGTAACGGCTGCCGATAAAATACGCCGCCATGTCCGCCAGCCAGATGGTCGGCAGGACGATCAATACCCACCATAAACCATCTGGCATGTTGCGCAAGCTGACAAGGTACGACCCGATCCAGCCAACATAGACGATCCCGGAGACGGTGACAGCAAAATCGGTGGCGGCCTGGTCGCGGCCCTTTTCGTAATCGAGCAGATGCCAAGCCATGGCCACTAACACTGTAAGAACCAGGGCGGCGGATTCCAGGGTCGGCAGATAGGTCCGGGCGACTACGACCAGGATCACGCCGCCGATCAGGATCGGCTGCGAAGGTTTGCAGTTCATGTGGCTGAAGATCTGCCCGTACTCCCAGGCGGCGGCCCCCAGGAACAACAGGATCAGAAGAAAATAATAGATGCCACCAAAAATGATTGCCGGGATACCAACTGCCGCCAGGGCCAGGGATGTGATGGTGCGTTTAATCAGCATGATAATCTTGATCCCCCACCATCTGGGACAAACCGCCATAACGGCGGTCCCTCTTCCCGTATGTATCCAGCGCTTTGCGAAATTCCTCTTTATTGAAGTCCGGCCAGTACACCGAAGTGACGTACCATTCCGAATATGCACCCTGCCAGATCAGGAAATTCGAGACGCGCAATTCACCCGAAGTCCGGATGATCAGGTCGGGGTCCGGGACGCCGGCAGTGAAAAGATAATTGCTGACCAGGTCCGAGGAGACCGCTTCCGGTTTGACCCCGTCCCGGAGCATATTCTGGATGGCGTAGACGATCTCGTCCCGACCCCCGTAATTGAAGGCCACATTCAGGACCAGGCGGTCATTGGATTTGGTGATTTCGATCGCTTCCAGGACCTTTTCCTGCAGTTTCGGGTCCAGCCGTTCGAGCCGGCCGATATGGCGGAGTTGGACCCCTTCCTTGTTTAGCTCTGCAAGCTCGCGGTCGATGACGTCTTCGAGGATGTGCATCAGGCCATCGACTTCTTCGCGCGGACGGCCCCAGTTCTCGGTCGAGAAGGCGTAAATGGTCAGGTATTTAACCCCAAACTCCACACAGGCCGTAATAATACGCCGGAGGTTTTCCGTACCGGCGCGGTGACCTGCGAGACGGGGTAAGCCGCGTGAGAGTGCCCAGCGCCCGTTCCCGTCCATGATAATGGCGACGTGGGTGGGAATGCGCGGCCGGGAGGCCGTGGACTTTTTTGCCATAATGCAGTAGCAGCGATCAGATCGCCACTACACCTCCATGATCTCCTGCTCTTTGTGGTGGCCGTGCGTGTTGACATCTTCGATGTACTTGTCGGTGACTTTTTGAAGCTCATCCTCACCGCGCTTCAAATCATCCTCGGAGATAAGTTTTTCCTTTTCGAGTTCGCGCATATCGTTATGCAGATCGCGACGAATGTTGCGGATGGCGATCCGGGATTCCTCGAGGCGGGCATGGACGACCTTGACCAGTTCCTTGCGGCGTTCCTCGGTCAGGGCCGGCAGGTTCAGGCGGATTTGCTTTCCATCGTTGCTGGGGGTGAGGCCCAGATCGGAGGCCAGGATGGCCTTTTCGACGTTCTTCACCGAAGACGGATCGAACGGCTTGATCAACAGGCTGCGCGGCTCCGGGATGGAGATCGAAGCGAGCTGCATCAAAGGGGTTGGTGCACCGTAATAATCGATCGGGAGCTTTTCAACAAGCGCAGGGGTTGCCCGGCCTGTCCGAATCGCGGCCAGGTCGTCGGTGAGACTCTGGATTGCGGCGTGCATGCGTGTTTCGGCTTCCTTCAATATGTCCTTTATCACGTCGGCCTCCTTAAAAAGAATGAAAAAATGACCGCCTTAAGGATACCCTAAAACCAGAAAAAAAGCTACTCAATCGCCTCCAAAGCGTTCCTTCCTAGAAAAAACAGAGCCATCCCGAGTATCCCCGGAAGGCTCTGTCAAAAAGTATCTGATAGGAATCGAGAGTCGGCCACCAACCGGGCACGGCTTCAGGCCGTCACCAGGGTGCCCACCTGATTTCCCTCCAGGGCGCGCTCGAGGGCGGACGGATCCCAGAGATTCACCACCAGGATCGGCAGGTTGTTGTCCATGCAGAGCGAAATGGCGGTGCTGTCCATCACCTCCAGGCGGCGATTGAGGACTTCGATGTAGGTCAGACTGTCGAATTTTTCGGCATCCGCGTTCTTCTTCGGGTCCGCGCTGTAAACGCCGTCCACTTTGGTGGCTTTGATGAGTACGTCGGCGTCCACTTCCACGGCCCGCAAGGCGGCAGCCGTGTCGGTGGAAAAGTAAGGGTTGCCGGTCCCGGCCCCGAAAATGACCACCCGGCCCTTCTCGAGGTGGCGGATGGCCCGCCGCCGGATATACGGTTCGGCCACTGCCCGCATCTCGATGGCAGACTGGACACGGGTGACCACACCGCCGCGTTCCAGGGCATCCATCAGGGCCATCGCATTCATGACGGTCGCCAGCATGCCCATATAATCGGCGGTGGCGCGGTCCATGCCGCGATCGAGGCCTTGTTTCCCGCGCCACAGGTTCCCGGCGCCGATGACGATCGCCACCTCCACCCCCATCTCGCTGACGGTTCTTACTCTCGCCGCGATGGCTTCCGCCTGTTCCGGGTCGATCCCATATCCGCTGGGACCTGCCAGGGATTCGCCGCCCAGCTTGAGCAGGATGCGCCGGTATTTTAGTTCTCCCATATAGCCTCCTCTGCTTTCCTCAAGATGACAAAGGCGAAAAAAGAGGCCAACCGATGGGTTGGCCTCTCCAATTATTCACTCAGCTCGCCCAATTCCCAGCGAGCGAAGCGCCGGATAATGATATTCTCACCGATGGCGGCGATCTGCTCGAGTTGCAGCTTGCCGACGGTCATCTTATCGTCCCGGATGTAAGCCTGGCGGGCGAGAACCACCTCATCCTTGAACTTTTCGAGGCGACCCTGGGCAATCTTTTCAAGCATGGCTTCGGGTTTGCCTTCCTCGCGGGCGCGGGCCTTGGCAATCTCGGTTTCATGGTCGAGGACCTCGGCTGGAATGTCTTCCTCTTTGAGATACTTCGGAGCGGCTGCGGCGACCTGCAGGGCGACCTCATGGGCGAATTTGCGGAACTGTTCCGAGCGGGCAACGAAATCCGTCTCACAGTTGACTTCCACCATCACGCCCACGCGGCCATCTCCGTGGGAATAAAGTTCTACGACGCCGTTCAAGGCAGCCCGGTCGGCGCGCTTGGCGGCCGTGGCCATGCCCTTTTCCCGCAGGAAATCCACCGCTTTCTGGTAATCGCCGCCGGAGGCCTCCAAAGCCTTGCGGCAATCCAGCACGCCGGCCTTGGTGGCTTCACGAAGTTCTTTGATCATTTCAGTCGTAATTTCCATGTCCGTCACCTCAGTTTACTTGGTTTCTTCGTCTTCATCAACAGCGGCAGCGGGGCTTTCAGGACCAGCTTCCTCTTCGGGCTTTGCAGTCGGAACCAGCTTGGCGAGCGTGGAGGCGCCCAACAGTTCATCGTCTTCCAACTCGACGTCTTCCATACCGCGGGGGGCCTTGGCGCTCTTGGCAGCTTCGGCAGCGGAGCTTTCCGCCTGCTTGGCTTCCGCCTCGGCCTCGATGATCTCGTCCTTCCGCATCGCCTTGCCCTCTTCCACGGCATCCGCCATCTTGGCGACGAGCAGCTTGATCGCCCGGATCGCATCATCGTTGGAGGGGATGACGTAATCCACATTGGATGGATCGCAATTCGTGTCCACCAGGGCAATGACCGGGATCTTCAGCAGGTTGGCTTCATGGACGGCGGCGTATTCACGGTCGACGTCGATGACAAAAACCAGGTCCGGGACGTGGACCATGTTGCGCACGCCCGAGAGGCGGATGTTCAGACGGTTGATCTCGCGCTGGATCAGCAAGCCTTCCTTCTTGGTCAGCTTGTCGATATCGCCCGTGGCGAACAGTTTCTCCATCCGCTCCAACTCCTGGATCCGTTGGTGCATGGTGGACCAGTTGGTCAGCATGCCACCCAGCCAGCGCTCGGTAACGTAGGGCATCCCGCAACGCATGGCCTCTTCACGAACGGTATCCTGCGCCTGGCGCTTGGTGCCGACGAACAGGACCACGCCGCCGTTTGCAACCGAGTCACGGATCACATTGAAAGCATTGTTGATCGCCTTGACAGTCTGCTGCAGGTCGATGATATGAATGCCGTTGCGCTCGGTGAAGATGTACGGCTTCATGCCCGGATTCCATTTGTTGGTCCGGTGCCCAAAGTGGACGCCGCTTTCCAGCAGCGCTTTCATAGAAACGACTGACATATTTTCTCCTTCGATCCCGCCCTCCTGCGCCGCGTAATCCGGGCGCGAGGCGGGGTGAGTTTAGCGGGCGTGGCCCCAATTTGGGGTGGAATGTCCCGCTCAGGGACGCTTGATGCCCGTCCCGGGCAAAATGGCCTCCTCGCGGAAGCGGCGGGATTATACCACAGCTCCCCGGGATGTGGAGAGCTTCCGGTCCGATTCCTTCGCCTGTCACCCTACGGTATAATCGATCCAATCCAGGATTTACCCTTTCCACAACGAGGCCGCATGCCCGCTCGCTTGAAAAAAGGATCTTTGCTCGCCGAACGTTATGAAATCCTGCGCGTCTCGGGATCTGGCAGTTTCGGGGTCGTCTATGCCGCCCGCGACACCATGGAGGAACACCTGGTGGCGATCAAGGAAATGCCGATGCAGTCGATCGTGGATTGCGAACGGCAGGCGCAATTGCGAGCCGTCCTGACCCACCCGTCCATTCCGCGCATTTTCAGTTATTTCGCCACCGAGGAGAATTCCTACCTCGTCCAGCAGCTCGTCCTCGGCTCGGACCTGGAAGCCGTCCTGGAAAAACATTTCGGTTTCCTGCCTGAAAAGACGGTCCTGGATTGGGGCATCCAGATCTGCGACGTCCTGGATTACCTGCACACCCATCCCCTGCACGCCGTCATTTTTCGGGACCTGAAGCCCAACAATGTCATGGTGGACGACAAAGGCCGCATCTACCTGGTGGATTTCGGGCTGGCGCGGATTTTCCCGCCGCGTTTTTTCGAGCGCCCGCAGCCGCTTTTCGAACATCTTCGCAAGGGACTGGCGATCGGCACGGAGGGCTACTCCCCTCCCGAACAATACGAAGGGATCGTCCTTCCGCAAAGCGACCTGTACGCAGCCGGCGCATCCCTCCATCACCTGCTGACCCGCCGCGATCCGCGCAAAGAGCCGGCCTTTTCCTTCGACGAGACGCCCGTCCGCTCGATCAATCCCGAGGTGAGTGAAGCCTTCGAGGCGATCATCATGAAATGTCTCGAACGTGACCCGCAAAAACGTTACCCGACGGCAGATGCCCTGCGCAGCGAATTGAAGGCTCTTGCCCGGCAATTGAAGCATGATGCCGCCCTGCAAGGATCGGCGGAAAAGTGATTGTCTGACAACTATATGATATACTTGATATATTGAAATCATTCTTAGAAGCCATGGCAAAGTGAATCTTCGATGGAAAAAATCCTCTGGGACCAAAGCTTGAGCGTCGGGATCGAAGAGATCGACCAGCAGCACAAGCAACTCGTCAAAATGCTCAATCAATTGATCGAACTGGACGGGGTAACCGTCGCTTCGGAAACCATCTCGGATACCCTGACCAGGATGACCGAGTACGCCGATTATCACTTCACGAGTGAAGAACAGTATATGGAGCAGATCCAGTATCCCGAGTTCGAGAGCCATAAAAAACAACATATCGAATTCATGCGCAAGACGGCCGAGCTCTCGATGGGAACGATGGAGTATAAGGAATCCATCCCGGCGGACCTGCTGACCTATTTGAAAGACTGGCTGATCAACCATATCATGGAATCGGACATGAAGATCAAAAGCTACCTTCAAGCCCAGGAAAGATCCTGAACTAATCCCGGTTCGTCCAGCCTGCCCGGCCTGACGGCCGGGTTTTGTTATCGAAACAGTGCGTTATAATCGTTCCGTTCTAGTGGAGCAAAACATGCCAAATCCCCTGGTTGAATGCATCCCCAATTTTTCCGAGGCCCGGCGGCCTGAGGTGGTGGAATCCATCCTTTCCGCGATCCGCGCCGCCGGGGTGACCGTGCTCGATCACCACTCCGACAGCGACCACAACCGCACCGTCATCACCTATGTCGGACCTCCAGCCAAAGTCGAGGCGGCTGCGTTCCGGGCGATCAAAACAGCCGCAAAACTGATCGACCTGAACCATCATACTGGCACCCATCCGCGCATCGGCGCCACAGACGTGGTTCCTTTCGTTCCGATTTCCGGCGTGAGCATGGAAGAGTGCGTCGCCATGGCCCGCCGCTTGGGCGAACGGGTCGCCAAGGAGCTGGACATCCCGGTCTACCTCTACGAGGAGGCCGCCGCCCAGCCTGAGAGGGTCAACCTCGAGAACATCCGCCGAGGGCAGTACGAGGGCCTCAAAGCCGAGATCGAGACCCACCCCGAGCGCAAACCCGACTTCGGTCCGGCCTGCCTCGGGCCGGCCGGCGCAACCGTCATTGGGGCGCGCCACCCGCTGGTGGCTTACAACGTCTACCTGACCACCGGCGACGTCACGATTGCCAAAGCCATCGCCAAGAAGATCCGTGCCTCCTCAGGCGGGATGCCAAGTGTCAAGGCGCTCGGCATGCTGGTGGAGGGCAAGGCCCAGGTCTCAATGAACCTGACCAATTTCCACCAGACCTCGGTGGCCAACGCCGTCGAGGCCATCCGCAAGGAAGCCAAAACGTACAAGGTCAAGATCGACCATAGCGAGTTGGTCGGATTGATCCCGCAGGAAGCGTTGATCGAATCGGCCGTTGCGTATCTGCAATTGAACGGCTTTCAACCCGACCAGATCCTGGAACATCGGCTATACGAAGCTAATGCACAAGGCGGGGCCGAGGGGAGTCCCTCGTTTTTGGATGAGCTGGCAGCCGCGACTCCCACCCCGGGCGGCGGCTCGGCTGCTGCCTACACGGGCGCCATGGGCGCCGCCCTGGTCGCCATGGTCGCCCGGGTAACGATCGGCAAGAAAAAATATGCCGCAGTCGAAGCCCAGATGAACGAGATCATGAACCAGGCCGAACGGTTGCGCCGCGAACTGACAGAAGCCGTCAGCGAAGATTCCGCCGCCTTCGAAGAGGTCATGGCTGCGTTCAAGCTGTCCAAGGAAAACCCCAAGCAGCAGATGGCGCGGGCGGCGGCGATCGAATCCGCCACCCTGGCCGCCGCCCAGGTGCCGCTGGCCGTCGCCCAACGAGCCGTCACCGTAATGGCCCTGGCAGAGCGCTGTGTGGCCCTCGGTAACTTGAATGCCATCAGCGACGCAGCCTCGGCCGCGGCGCTCGCCCACGCCGCGTTGACCTCGGCCGGCTACAACGTCCGGACCAACATATCCGGCCTGACCGACCGGACCGGCGGGGAAAGTTTAATGACCCAATTACACGCCCTGGAAAAGAAAGCCGCCCGCATCGAAAAGGACGTCCAGAAATCGGTGCAGGAGCGCGGCGGGTTGGTGGCGGGATGAGCCGCCGGCTGGTCGCCTTGCTCGGCCTGGCCCTGGCGCTTTCCGCCTGCGGAGCCGGAACCCCGATTGTCGCTCCGGCGCCGTCGGCGACGCCCCTCCGGTCGGACCAGACGAATCCCGCATCCCGTACACCCTTCCTGGTCAGTCTCACCCCGACAATTACGGCCCTTCCGGCTTCCCCCACGCCCGTTCCTCCCACCCCAACCCAAACACCCATCCCGTGCGATCCGGTCAAAGGCTACTGCATCGAAAACGGCCACTTCTACTTCGACCGGCCGATCGCCCTGCCTGGAACGATCACCATCGACCGCGGTTATCCCTATGGGACCACCGAGGGCGGGACGCGTGAACCTCATCACGGCGTGGAATTCTATAATGCCTCCGGGACCCCGGTCCTGGCGGCTGCAGACGGAGTGGTGGCGGTGGCCGGCAACGACAGCCAAACCATCTATGCAGTCCATACAAATTCCTATGGCAACCTGATCGTCCTCGAACACCATTTCCCGGGGATCGACGAGGCGGTTTATACGGTCTACGGGCACCTCTCGAAGGTGGAAGTCCAGGTCGGACAGACCGTCCGGGCCGGAGACGAGATCGGCAAGGTCGGGGCGACCGGCGCGGCCATCGGCAGCCACCTGCATTTCGAGGTCCGGCTGGGACAGAATACCTACGATTCCAACCGGAACCCCGTCCTCTGGCTGAAACCCCTCGACGGCGCCGATGGGACTCAATTCGGCGCCCTGGCCGGCAGGCTGGTGGACGCCCAGGGAAATCCGCTCCACGTCACCGACATGAACATCCAATATTTTCCCGACCGCAACGGCCCGCAGGCCGCAGCCTACCAGATGGAAACGTACGCTCCCGAAGCCCATCCTGTCAGGAGCGACGATACCTGGAACGAGAACTTCGCCATGAGCGACATCCCGGCCGGGAATTACCGGATCAGCAAGATTTGGGGCGGCCGCCTGTACGAAGATTGGATCGTCGTCGAGCCGGGCAAGGTCACCTTCTTCGTGTTTCAGATCGGCCAATAGGAGGAGTTTATGGGTCTCAAACCCGATCACTGGATCCGCAAGATGGCCCTCGAGCAGCATATGATCGATCCGTTCGTCGACAGCCAGGTGCGCGAAGGAGTGATCTCGTACGGCGTGTCTTCCTATGGCTACGACGTCCGGGTGGCTGAAGAATTCAAGGTCTTCACCAATGTTTTTTCCACGATCGTCGATCCGAAAAGCTTCGATCCAAAGAACATGGTGAATATCCGCGGCGAAGTGTGCGTGATCCCGCCGAACTCGTTCGCCCTGGCCCGCACGGTCGAGTACTTCCGCATCCCACGCGGCGTTTTGACGGTTTGTCTCGGGAAATCCACCTACGCCCGCTGCGGGATCATCATCAACGTGACTCCCTTCGAGCCGGAATGGGAAGGTTTCGTGACCCTGGAAATTTCGAACACCACCCCCCTGCCCGCCAAGATCTACGCCAACGAAGGCATCGCCCAGGTGCTCTTCTTCGAAGCGGACGAAGTTTGCGACATCTCGTACGCCGACAAGAAAGGCAAGTACCAGAAGCAGCAATCCATCGAGTTGCCGAAGGTATGACGGGGGCGTTCGAGAGCCGGCTCAGCCCGGCAGAGCTGAAACTGATCGCCGGCCTGGATACGCCGGGCAAGGTCCAGGCTTTCCTGGATACCGTTCCATACAGCGAGGACAAGTTCTACCGCTGCCCGCTCAGGGTCCTGCGGGACCGGAAAGCCCACTGCTTCGACGGGGCCTTGTTCGCCGCCCACGCCCTGCGCCGGATCGGATTCCCGCCCCTGATCCTGGAGCTGATCCCGAACGAGCGCGACGACGACCATATCCTGGCTCTCTTCAAACAGAACGGAGGCTGGGGAGCGGTCGCCCAATCGAATTTCGTCGGATTGCGTTACCGGGAGCCGGTCTATCGAAGCCTGCGCGAGCTGGTCATGTCGTACTTCGAGGATTTCTACAACACGGCCGGTGAAAAGACCCTGAGGGGTTACCGGGGCCCGATCAACCTGAAAGTATTCGACCGCCTCGAATGGGCCGCCAGCGACGCCGGCCTGGAAACCCTGGCGGATGGGATGGACCGCTACCGGAGCATCCCCATCCTGTCGAAGGATATGGCCGCCGGCCTCCGTCTATTGGACCCGCGCAGCCTCCAGGCAGGATTGCTCGGCTCCAACCCGGACGGGCTTTTTAAAGTATCCTGACAATTTATCTCCGAATTTATCCTTGACAGAACTAGACAAGCTGTGATATAAACCGGCCAATTAACTGACAACCGAATATTGCAAGACGCTCTTATCCAGAGAGGCGGAGGGACCGGCCCTGTGAAGCCTCGACAACCTGGCGCAAGCCAAGGTGCCAATTCCGGCAGAATTATCTGGAAGATGAGAGGCTGTGTTTATTTATTTACCCGAAGCCCCTTCTCACCCAGAAGGGGCTTTTTTTATCAGTCTCTTGGGCAAAGCGTGGTCAGGTCGCAGGCGCCGCGACAGTACCGGTATTCGGTGGGTCACCAATTCAAACCAAAGGAGCAGAACCCATGTCCACCAACTCACGCAAGTACGGCTTCGCCACCCGCCAGCTGCACGCCGGCTATTCCCCCGATCCCACGACCGGCAGTAGGGCAATCCCGCTCTACCAGACCACCAGCTACCAGTTCAAGAACACGGAGCACGCCGCCAACCTGTTCGCCCTGAAGGAACTGGGCAACATCTACACCCGCATCATGAACCCGACCACGGACGTCCTCGAGCAGCGCCTGGCCGACCTGGAAGGCGGCGTCGGGGCGCTGGCGGCCAGTTCCGGTCACGCCGCCCAGACGCTGGTCGTCCTGACCCTGTGCGCCGCCGGCGACCATATCGTCAGCAGCAGCCGGTTGTACGGCGGGACCTATAACCAGTTCAATTACACCTTCCCGCGCCTGGGGATCGAGGTCACCTTCGTCGATCCATCCGACCCGAAGAATTTCCAAAAGGCAATCCGCCCGAACACCAAGATCCTCTACGGCGAAACGCTCGGCAACCCCGACATTTCCGTCTTCCGGTTCGAAGAAGTGGCCGCGATCGCCAAGAAGCACAACATCCCGCTGGTGATCGACAACACCTTCGCCACCCCTTACCTGTGCCGGCCGTTCGAATGGGGCGCGCATATCATCACCCATTCCACCACCAAATTCATCGGCGGTCACGGCACGACCATCGGCGGCGCGATTGTCGATGGCGGCAATTTTGATTGGGCCAGCGGCCGCTTCCCCAGCTTCACCACCCCGGATCCGTCGTACCATGGCCTGGTCTATGCAGACCTGGTCAAGGCGGGCTTGCCTCCGTTCATCATCAAAGCCCGCGTCCAGGTCCTGCGCGACATTGGCGCCTGCCAGGCCCCCTTCAACAGCTGGCAGACCATCCAGGGCATCGAGACCCTCAACCTGCGCCTCGACCGGCACGTCCAGAACGCCCAGGCCGTCGCGGAATTCCTGGAAAAGCACCCGAAAGTCAGTTGGGTCAAATACCCCGGATTGAAGAGCCATCCCGATTACCAGCTCGCCAGGAAATACCTGCCGAAGGGTCCGGGCGCGATCCTGGGCTTCGGCGTAAAGGGTGGCCTCGAAGCGGGCAAGAAATTCATCGAAAGCCTGCAGCTCTTCAGCCACCTGGCCAACGTGGGCGACGCCAAGAGCCTGGCAATCCACCCCGCCACCACCACTCACAGCCAGTTGAGCGCCGAGGAACAGGCTTCCGCCGGCGTGACCCCCGACTTCGTCCGCCTGTCCATCGGCATCGAAGATATCGACGATATCCTCTGGGACCTGGACCAAGCTTTGACGAAATGATGATCGAGGAATGCAGAATGATGAATGCTTTGCTCTTAATTCATCATTCTGCATTCAAACTTCTGCTTTGGAGTTAATATGCCCGTTCGCATCCCCGAATCTCTTCCGGCCCGGACCGTTCTCCAATCCGAAAACATCTTCGTGATGGGCGAAGAGCGCGCCAAGCACCAGGACATCCGCCCGCTGCGCGTCGCCATCCTCAACCTGATGCCGACCAAGGTCGCTACCGAGACCCAGCTCCTCCGTCTGCTCGGGAACTCCCCGCTGCAAGTAGAGGTGACCCTGCTGCACACCGCTACGCACAAATCCAGGAATGTCGCCGAAGAACACCTGATCAACCATTACAAGTCCTTTGCCCAGGTACGCCGGCAGAAGTTCGACGGCCTGATCATCACCGGCGCGCCGGTCGAGCTCCTGCCGTTCGAGGAAGTGGACTACTGGCCCGAGCTCAAGGATGTCATGGATTGGGCGGAGACGAACGTCTTCGGCGCGCTCTACATCTGCTGGGGCGCCCAGGCCGGACTGTTTCACCGCTACGGCATTCCCAAGTACGAATTGCCCCGTAAGATGTTCGGGGTCTTTCCACATCGCGTCCTGGAGCGCTACAACAAGCTGATGCGCGGCTTCGACGACATCTTCCTGGCCCCGCACTCACGCCATACCGAGGTCCGCCGGGCGGACCTCGAGAAAGTTTCCGACCTGGTCATCCTGGCCGAGTCCGACGAAGCCGGGATCTACATCGCCGCCTCCAGGGACGGCCGGCACACCTTCGTCACCGGGCATTCCGAGTACGATCCGCTCACCCTCAAGGGCGAATACGACCGCGACCTGGGCAAGGGGCTGCCCATCCACATCCCGGCAAATTATTTTCCCGGCGACGACCCTTCCCAGCCGCCCCTGGTTCGCTGGCGCGGACATTCCCATCTTCTATTCGCCAACTGGTTGAATTACTACGTCTATCAACTTACCCCGTATAATATACGCGAGATCCCCGCCCATCCCACGTACAAGGACTTTTGATGTTCACCGATCGAGTCACTCCGCTCAAGCCCGAAGGCGCCTACGCCGTCCTGGCGCGTGCCACCGCCCTGGAAGCTCAGGGCAAAAAGATCGTCCACTTCGAGATCGGCCAGCCCGATTTCCCCACGCCCGCCAACGTGACCGAGGTGGGCATGGACGCCATCCACACCGGCAAGACCAAGTACAATCCGCCGGCCGGACTGCCAGCCCTGCGCAAGGCGATCGCCTCCTACACCAGCCAGCGCCTCGGCCTGGACCCTTCGACAGGCTCAGGGCAGGCCATCGGGCCGGACTGCGTCCTGGTCGGACCCGGCTCCAAGCCCGGGCTGTTCTTCCCTACCCTGGCGCTGGTCGCGCCGGGCGACGAGGTCATCTACCCGGATCCAGGCTTCCCGACCTATGAAGCCATGATCCGCGTCGCTGGCGGGACCCCGGTTCCGATCCCGCTGCTGGAGGAGAATGGCTTTTCCTTCGACCTGGATGTCTTCGACGCCAAGATCTCCGACCGGACCAAGTTGATCGTCTTGAACTCGCCCAGCAACCCGACCGGCGGGGTCATCCCGTTCGCCGACCTGGAGCATATCGCCGAACAAGCGAAGAAGCACAACGCCTGGGTGCTTTCGGACGAGATCTACAGCCGCCTGGCCTACGACGGCGGGCGGCCGCGTTCGATCGCCGAGGTGGACGGGATGCTCGAGCGGACCGTCATCGTGGACGGATTTTCGAAAACCTATTCGATGACCGGCTGGCGGCTGGGTTATGTCATTGCCCCGCCGGCCCTGGCCGAGCGATTGGAGCTGCTGCTGACCCATTCCGTCGGCTGCACCGCCACCTTCACCCAGTACGCCGGGATCGAAGCGCTCACCGGTCCGCAGGATTTCGTCGACAAAATGGCCGCTGAATACCAGCGCCGCCGTGACCGCATGCTCGAGCTGGTCAACGCCATCCCGGGCGTACACGCCCAAAAGCCGCAAGGCGCTTTCTATCTTTTCCCGAACGTGAAATCCTTCGGACTGAGCTCCAAGGAGATCGCCGCCCGCCTGATCGACGAGGCTGGCGTGGCCGTCCTGGCCGGCTCGGACTTCGGCGCGGCCGGCGAGGGGTATCTTCGCCTGGTCTATGCCACCTCGACGGAGGCCATCGAGGAAGGCATGGAGAAGATCGCTGCCTGGTTCAAGCAGTTGGTAAAATAACATCATCTCCAGAAGAATCAAAAAAGTGGCTGGCGTGAGTTCGACGCCAGCCACTTCAATTTTAGGTTATGAAATCTATTCTTCGCCTTCCGAGCAACGCCGGATTTTCTTCTTCAGGCCAAGCGCTTCGAAGACCGCATCGAAGAAATGCGGGGAGCGGGAAATCGCCCCGACCTCGAGTTGCCCACCCCCGCGGCTGTTATAGCCGCCATATCCCAGGAACATATATTTCTTCTTTGGCTCCGGGGCTTCGCCCTGGCCGGCATCGTATTTGCTTTCGACATTCATAGAAGACCTTTCTACATCGCTTTGCGAGGCAGGGATTTCATCACAGCCCTGCCTTTCCTTTATATATAATTATATTATATATAACATTCTTACACTTGTCAAGAGATAGCCAATATAGAACTAAAAACGGGCCGGGAAAACCATCCCGGCCCGTTGCTTCGATCGCAGCAATTTTCAGGCGTTCTTCGCCTCGAAACTTTTCACGTCAGCCATAGCCTTGTTGACGTTGACGAACGGCAGGATGATCAGGCCAACGATAAAAAAGAAGATCAGGGAAAGGATGGCTGGACGCAGGCTGCCGGTAAGCTGGTTCACCAAACCGAACAGCAATGGACCGAACCAGGAAGTGCCTTTATCGCTGATCTCGTAGAACGAATAATATTCGGCCTGTTTCCCGGCAGGGATGATCTGGGCGAAGAGGCTGCGGCTGATCGCCTGCGACCCACCCAGGACAATGGCAATGCAGGCGCCCAGGATGAAAAATTCCAACACCCGGCTGGAGCCCTTCAAGCCGAAGTAGGCGTAAATCGTCACGCCGGCCCAGATGACCAGGCTGACGAGGATCGAGCGCTTGGCGCCCACCCAGCCGGCGAGTCTTCCCCACAGGAGCGCCCCGAAGAAAGCCATGAACTGGATCATCAGGATGACGATGATCAGCGTGGACTGGTCCAGCTCCACCCCGCCACGGATGAGCGGCGCGGCCGCAAAGGTGGATGAGATCGCGATCACGGTCTGGATGCCGTCATTATAGAGAAAATAGGCCAGCAGGAATTTGAGCGTCTCGGGGAAATTCTTCATTTCCTTGATCGTGGTCCACAACTGTTTGAAGCCTACGCGGGCATACGTCTCGCCTTTCGGCAGCTGCTTGGCAGCCTGGCGAGCCCGCAGGCGCGCCCAGGTGAAGAACGAGAAGGTCAGCCACCAGATGCCGGCCGAGGCCAGGTTGATCCGCACGGTCAGGTCTTTTGGGATGCCGATTTTAGGACCTTCCAAATATAGGGCAAGGTTGAGCAGCAGGAGGAGTCCGTCGCCCAGATAACCCATCGCCCAGCCGTACGAAGAGACCCGGTCGCGTTGGTCCTCGGAGGCAATGTCTGGAAGATACGAGTTGTAGAAAACGATGGATGCGCCGAAGGCAAGGTTGGCTATGATGAACAGTACGCCCCCCAGCCACCAAAGCGGAGCGGTGACGAAGAACATCAGGATGGTGGCGATGGCACCGATAGTGGCAAACAGCTGCATCATCTGCTTGCGGCGATGGGAGTAGTCGGCAATGGCTCCCATAATGGGCAGGAAGAAAACCTGACCGAGGACGGAGATCGAGATGCAATACGGGAAGAATGAATCCGCCGCCACCGGAATGCCCAGGAAATGGGCCATTTTATCCGGGCTCAAGCTGGCAGCCAATGCCGCCAGACTGGCTACATATGGACCAAGGAAAACGGTCCCGATGGTGGTGCTGAAGGCCGAGTTGGCCCAGTCGTACATTGCCCAACCGAAGATCTCGCGTTTATCGTTGATCATGGGACGTGCCGTTGCATCTGCCATTCTCGCTCCTCGTCAATGAATATATTCAGAAGAACCCTTGCCCGATGGATAAGTTGCCCGGATTATACCTGCCGGCCGGAAAAAGCATGTTAATGGATGGTAAAGATTGCCTGGCCGTTAATAAAAAAGTATGGCCTTCCAAAAGACCATACTTTGATGCCTCGGCGAAACGAAACTAATTCTGACGATCGGATGTGTTTTGCGCCCGGGTTTTCCAGCCGAGGGCCTGGAAGACCGCCTCGACGAATTTTGGTACTCGCATCGCGCTCACATCCACGCGTCCCGGGCCTGAAATCATCTCGAAAGGCGTACCGCACATTCCTCGCATGTGCTTCTGCCCGGCATTTTTGCTCACGGGTTCTTCCGTATCAAATCTGCTTTTCACATTCATCGAACACCTCCACCGCGATGATCCAATACTTTCCTCGATTATAACAGGTTCATAAAATCATGGAGAAAAGGGGTCCATTGGCAGCTATTAATCATACAAAAACAGTGTGATTTGAAGGGATTGACAAACCGCTATGGCATAGTATGATATTGGGGCATTTCATCCTGCCAAGGAGTGTAAAGTCGTCATGCACGAAGGCATGCTCACGGAAGATCTTTTCGAACACGTACTGGCCCATGCCAGGGAAGCCGGAGCCAGCCGGGTCACCCATGTGAAGGTCACCATCGGGGCGCTCTCGGACGCTACCGCCGAATCGATCCAGTTTTATTTCAGCCAGCTCGCCCCGGGGACGATAGTTGAGGGCGCAACGCTGGAGTTCGAATCCAAGCCCGGCACTGCAAAGTGTCCAGCCTGCGGGAAGGAATTCGAGATCGAGGAAGCCTATACCGCCTGCCCGGCCTGCGGCGCGTTCCCGGTCGAGGTGACCAGCGGCAACGGCGTATACCTGTCGAGCCTGGAAGTCGAAAAAGATGATGCCAGGCATGAACATATCCACGAGTGATGCCCGGGCGGACCTAAGTATCCGCCCCCACCCGTACCATTTAGAGGTGAACCATGTGTCTCGGAATCCCCGGAAAAGTGATCGAGCTCTACGAAGCCAACGGCATGAAGATGGCCAAGGTCGACTTCGGCGGCGTCGTCAAGGAAGCCTGCATGGAGTACGTTCCCGAGGTCAAGCTGGGCGATTACACCATCATCCATGTCGGTTTTGGACTCTCGATCCTCGACGAGAAAGAGGCTTTCGAAACCCTCGATCTGCTCAAACAGATCGACGCATTGGGGGATGAAGGAATTGCCGCGTGAAGTATGTTGAAGAGTATCGCGACGCGGACCTGACCCGCAAGCTGCTCGAGGACCTGCGCCGGGCCGCCACCCGCTCCTGGACGCTGATGGAAGTCTGCGGCGGGCAGACCCATTCGATCATCAAATCCGGGCTGGACCAGATGCTCCCGCCCGAGATCAACCTGATCCACGGGCCGGGCTGCCCGGTCTGCGTGACCCCGCTCGAGCTGGTCGACAAGGCCATCGCCCTGGCATCCCGCCCGGACGTGATCTTCACCTCCTACGGCGACATGCTGCGCGTCCCCGGCTCGGACCGGGACCTGTTCGCCGTCAAAGCGGCCGGCGGCGACGTCCGGATCGTCTATTCGCCCCTCGACGCCCTC
>DATJPX010000129.1:0-33032 GCA_035506155.1 Anaerolineales bacterium | reverse complement strand
AGCTAGACTTTATCCATTCTTGAATGTTCACGGTGTGTAAAAAGCGGCATTACTCAGGTAATTGAGCACTTCAGGCTGCATTTTTTGAACATCATATCCTTTTTGCGATAGCTGAAAATAGCGATGTTGCCACACTTCTTGTCTCACGAGCGCCAAAGCATCCGAAAAGGTAGGCAAGGGCTTGCAATACCAGGCGTCTTGCCGGATCGGGATCTTGCTTTTCTGGGCATGCGTGTTAGCCAGCAAAGTCACCAAAGAGAAGAGGCCCAACAAAGCCGGTGTGGTGCGGGCGATAGCCCAATCGGACCACTGGCGTTGGGTCTCGACGCCCAGGTGGTCTCTGACTTCATGAAAAGTGACTTCGAGTTGCCAGCGCATCACGAACCACTTCAGAATTTGTTCTGGCTTTTCGGTCAGGTCAGTGCACAGCAAAGCTTGCGTTTTGAACTTGCCTTTCGGATCCCGGATCAGAACCCAACGGATGGGCAAAGGCGGCATACCGCCGTGAAACCAAACCGCTGTACTGGAAGATATTTCGACTTCTCGTCGTCCTTGGCCATACCAATTCGGAATGACCACTTTCTTCCAACGAGTCTGAACATCTTTCTGGACCTCCTCCAGAGTGGGCAAGCGTTTGCCCTTCTTGCGCGGCCTGCCATTTTGTCCAGGCGTGCGCTGGGGAGCCGGTTCATACAGAGCTGCATCCAACCGAAAACGGGCGATCAGGGTGATCGGATGGGCAAGTTTGGCCACTCGCAACAAGAAATCGAGGGCAGCAAAGCTGGCATCCATTACCACAACCAGTTTTCGGCCTGGCAACCAGCGTCTGGCTTGCAAAAGCACTTGCCTGGCCCAGTCGGTCAGCTTCTTGTGAGCTCGTTGGCGCTTTTCATAGTACCGTTCCGATGGAGCCAGTACTGTCAGGAAGGGCAGCGCCCAGACCCGCTGCGCCCACGGAATGGGTGCCAGCAGCATCAAGCTCAACCAGCGCAAGCCACTGGCTTTGACAAAATGACTGTGGCTGGAGCGCACCGGATCCCGATAGATCCCTTTGGCCTTGATCTTGGCTCCCCGGCGACGTTCTATGGTATCGTCCAGTCCCATCACCACCGGCCCAAATACGGCAAACGCAGCCACCAGCAACCCCAGAAGCGATCGACTGGCTTCTCGGCTAGACCAAATCGCACGATTGAGCACTCGATGGAAATTCTGAAAGTGCTTTTCAGTGCTCAACCCCATAATCCGCAATATGGCAGTCACCGTCCGTTGCCCGGGTGCAAGGATTGCTCCCAACAACAGGATTTGTACATGCTGCCAAACACGCTTGGAAAAAAGTCTGGCGAATGTTGCCAGGATCGTGGTATATTCGCTTCGCAAGGTGGGCTTGGTCCCTTCTCTCGCCAGAGTAAGATGACCGTAGCTTACCTTGCATTTTGTTAATGTGCAAATGGATAAAGTCCAGCTAAGAAAAATGATCGTTTCCTTCGTGGAACTTCGTGCCCTTTGTGTTGAAAATTCATCCATATATAGGCCAGTCTCATGAAAACCATCTGTCTCATCCCCGGCGACGGCGTGGGTGCGGAAGTCGTCCCGGCCGCCGCCGAGGTGCTGAAAGCGCTTTGTCCCAACCTGGCCTTCACCGAGGCCGAGGCCGGTTTCGCCTGCTTCGAGAAGCACGGCAGCGCCCTGCCTGAGTCCACCCTGACAGCCGCCCGCGCCGCGGATGCGGTCCTGTTTGGCGCAACTTCCTCCCCCTCGACCATCGTCCAAGGCTACCGCAGCCCGATCCTGGCCCTGCGCAAGGAGTTCGACCTGTACGCCAACCTGCGCCCGGTCTTCAGCCTGCCGGGAGAGTTCTCCCGTTCCGGCATCGATATGCTGATCGTACGGGAGAACACCGAAGGCCTGTACTCTGGCCGCGAGCATCGGGACGGCGACACGGCCATTGCCGAGCGCGTCATCACGAAGACCGGCAGCGAACGGATCGTGCGGGTCGCCTGCAAGCAGGCCATGAAACGATCCGAACTTCGGGGCAAGCCGCCGGTCCTGACGGTGGTCCATAAGGCCAACGTGCTCAAGCTGACCGACGGCCTGTTCCGCGAATGCGCATTGAGGGTGGCAGCGGAGTTTCCCGAGATCAAGGTCAAGGAGCTGCTGGTCGACTCGGCCGCCATGACGCTGGTCAAGGCGCCCGAATCGATCGATGTGCTGGTCACCACCAACCTGTTCGGCGATATCCTGTCCGACGAGGCCAGCGCGCTGGTCGGCGGGCTGGGCATCGCCCCCTCGGCCAACGTCGGAACGGGCACTCCGGTCTTCGAGCCGGTCCACGGCTCGGCGCCGGACATCGCCGGCAAAGGCATTGCGGACCCGGTCGGGACGTTGCTTTCGTCGGCCATGCTGTTGGAAACGCTTGACGAGCCGGCTGCAGCCGACCGTCTGCGCCAGGCCGTGTTGGATACCTTGGCATCCGGCCTGCGCACCGCGGATCTGGGCGGCCAGGCGACCACGAAGCAGTTCACCCAGGCCGTCCTGGACCGGGTACAATAACTCCCATGTTCCATCCCATCCCTGACAGAATCCTCGAACAGATGCAGCGGCTCGAGCAGATCGACGCCCGCGACCGTCTGGACGGCACGCCCCGCTTGCAGCGCCTGCGCCAGGTCCCGCCCGAGACCGGCCGCTTCCTGGCGCTGCTGGCCGCCTCTGCACCCGAAGGAGAGCTCGTCGAGATCGGCACGAGCGCGGGGTATTCGACCCTCTGGCTGGCGCTGGCCGGTCGGAAGGTCACCACCTTCGAAGTCCTGCCGGAGAAGGCCGGGCTGGCCCGGGCGACCTTCCGGGCCGCCGGCGTGGAAAGCATAGTAGAGTTGGTCGAAAGCGACGCCCGACAGCACCTGGGCAACCACGACCAGATCGCCTTCTGTTTCTTAGACGCCGAGAAGGAAGTCTACGCGGATTGCTACGAGCTGGTCCTCCCGAAGCTGGTCCCGGGCGGCTGGCTGGCCGCCGACAACGCCATCAATCACCGCGAAACCCTCCAGCCGATGCTCGAGCGGGCGCTGGCGGACGAGCGCGTGGATGCGCTGATCGTGCCGATCGGCAAAGGGGAGCTGGTATGCCGGAAAATATGAACGAGACC
Organism: Anaerolineales bacterium; assembly: GCA_035506155.1. Lineage (GTDB taxonomy): Bacteria > Chloroflexota > Anaerolineae > Anaerolineales > Villigracilaceae > UBA877. The sequence goes on along the minus strand of DATJPX010000129.1, from coordinate 29,890 downwards.
CCCGAGACCTTGTTCGGATTGGTAAAAGCGTACAGCCCGACGGGCCAGGAAAAGCCAGCCGTGGATTTCCTGGTCAAACGCATGCAAGACCTGGGTTTCAACCAGGCCTTCGCCGACGAGGCCGGGAACGCCGTCGGTGTGCTGGGCGCAGGCCCGCGCCAGGTCGTCCTGCTCGGGCACATCGACACGGTGCCGGGGGAGATCCCGGTGCAGGTGGTGCCCTCACCCCTATCCCCTCTCCCAGGGGGAGACGGGCCGATTTTGTACGGGCGAGGTTCCGTAGATGCCAAAGGACCGCTGGCGACTTTCACCGACGCGGTGGCAGGGGTCGGTTCGATCGAAGGCTGGCAGTTCGTCGTCATCGGCGCGGTCGGGGAGGAGGGCAACTCGCCCGGGGCGCAGTTCGTCGCCCCGCGTTACCAGCCCGAATTTGCCATCATTGGCGAGCCCAGCCGTTGGGACCGGATCACCCTGGGCTACAAGGGCAGCGCCTGGATGAAGATCACCGTCCGGCGTTCGCTGGCGCACACCGCCGGCCAGGGAGAGAGCGCCTGCGAGGCGGCTGTCAAGATCTGGGAGGCGATCCGGGATTGGGCGGCCGCCTTCAACGCCGGGCGGCCGCGCGCCTTCGACCAGGTCCTCCCCACCCTGCGGGGCCTGGACTCCGGCGGAGATGGCTTCGAGGAATGGGCCAGCCTGCGAGTCGGGACCCGCCTGCCTGTGGACCTGCCACCGGATGCCTGGTACACCCAATTAAATCAAATTCCCGGCGTCGCCGGAATCCCCGGGCTTTCGCTCGAGAGGCTGGGTTTCCCGATCCCGGCTTACCAGGGCGAGAAGAACACTCCCCTGGTGCGAGCCTTCCTGGCCGGCATCCGGGCGGAGGGCGGGCAGCCGGGCTTCCTGCTCAAGACCGGCACGGCGGACCTGAACATCGTCGCCCCTGCCTGGGGCTGCCCGGCCCTGGCCTACGGTCCGGGAGATTCTTCCCTCGACCATACACCCCACGAGCATCTCGCCCTCGAGGAGTACCGGCGAGCTGTCGGGGTGCTCAAAGAGACTTTGACCCGCCTTTGCAAGGGTTTCCGGGCGAAATAGGTGCGAACATCCGGCCGGACGCGCTCCGAGCCTGCAGAGAATCGATCGCCAAACGATCCGATGCCCACTATCCCGGCATTTTCATCTGGAATATAATTCCGGTTTCCCATCTCAATTTGCGGGCAGGAAAGGGCCGATATGGCAGAACAGACAAAGCGGAAATCTCTCACCCTCCTCGACGAATACAGAATTTTCCTCGGGCTGACCATTCTCGAAGGCCTCCCGGCTCTATGGTTCCTGTTCCGGGTCCCCTCGGAGACTCGTTCCGCTTTCCTGGCAAGTTTTTCCCTGCAGCGGGTGGGGATGGGATTCGCGATCCTGCTCGTTCTTGGGGGGCTTATTTTTTTCCTCTATGACTCATTCAGTTCCCAAAGACTCCTGAAATTCCTCGCTGCCAGGCTGGAGCGGATTCTCGAAATCGACGTGTACAACCTCCTGATAAAGACGGCCCTTACGATCATCCTTATTTCGAGCCTCGCCAGCCTCCTGTTCTACCTGTTCCCCGAGCTGCAACGATTGATCTTCTTCCTGCCCGATAACTACATCTTCGCAGTCCTGGGCGAACGCGCCGGCTTCCTGCTCGGCTGGGTCTTCCTGATCAGCCTTCAACTCCTCGCCCTGTACCGGCTTTCCGGTCGGAAAGTCAACGGCAACCTGGCCGCCCCGGTCCAGGGGATGGTCGTTTTCTGGACGATCGAGATAGCCATCTTCCTGTTATTCGGCGCCTGGTGCTTGATGACAAGGAAATTCGCCTTGGGACCATTCCTGGGGCCGGGTAGCAAGATCCTGGTGCTGGCGCTCTGGTTTTCCCTCTGGACCCTGCTCGACAGGCGCAAGGACTGGGCCGAACGGATTTTCCATCCCTTCGTCTGTATCAGCATCGGCCTGTTCGTTTTCATCGTCTCCCTGCAGTTCGCCCAATGGTTCGGCGTCTGGACTCCGCGGCCCGGGGACCAGTTCATCCGGATGGCCGACTCCTTCCTGCATGGGAAGATCTATCTTACGTCCGTTCCCCCGTCCACGCACGATTTGACCTTCTACAACGGGCATTGGTATGTGCCGTTCCCGCCTTTCCCAATCCTTCTGCTCGTCCCCTTCGTCGCCGTCTGGGGCATCGACGCTTTCAACATCAACACGCTATCGGTATTGCTGGCTGCCCTGTCGGCCGTCACGATCTATCTCATTTTTTATCGGATGATGAAATTGGGCTGGATCAAGCTGTCCCGTCCGGGGGCGCTCTGGCTGACGGCCCTCTTTTCGTTTGGGACGGTCTTCTGGTGGCTGTCCATCCTCGGCACGATCGGTTTCTTCAGCCAGGTCGTGACGGTCCTGTGCTGCAGCTTGGCTTTCCTCTCCGCCCTCAAAAGGTGGTCCCCCTGGGTCACCGGGATCTGCCTGGCGGCCGCCATCCTGTCCCGGCCGAACGTATTCGTCCTTTGGCCGGCAGTCCTGGCCATCGCCCTTCAGCTCGGCTTGAAAGACGACAAGGTGGATTGGAAATCCGTCTTCAAGTGGGCCGTGTTTTCAGCCATTCCCGTGGTCTTGGGAGCCAGTCTGCTCCTTTATTACAATTACCTCCGGTTCGGGAATTTCCTCGATTTCGGCTATGTCACCATCAACGGCGCAGGGCGGATCGTCCAGAACGCCCAGAAGTTCGGGCTGTTCAACCCGCACTTCATCCCGATCAATCTGCAGGTGATGTTCCTGGCATTGCCCGAATTGACCAAGCAGTGCAGTTATTACCTTCCCGCAGGCGATGGGATCAGCATTTTGATATCGACGCCGGCAATTCTGTACCTTCTGCGCAAATTCGAATTTTCCTGGTGGATGGTGGGATGCTGGTGCTCGATATTCCTATCCGTTGCACTGCTGGCAATGTACTCGAACACCGGCGCCAACCAATACGCCTATCGCTACGTGATGGACTTCTTCATCCCAGCGATCATGATCATCGCCTACAACGCCGGCGAGAGGATTTCCGGGCTCCTGAAGACGCTGATCGTAGCCAGCATCGCCATCAATTATTACGGGACCATATCCTGGTTCCGGTTCACCTGCTGATCCATTCGGAGCGGAAGCGATTCAAAACTGCACCGGGTCGAGGCCCGGTGCAGTTATTTTTATTGTTTCTCTCCGCTGACGTCCATCCACAATTCCCTGAATTTGCGGGCATCCTCTTCCATGGCGGGACTTTCACACATCAGCCGGCCTTTCGCGCCTGAGTCGTGCAGGGCCCGCATCAGGTCCCGGAATTTCAAGTCGGCTTCCTCCATGACCAGGTGATTCTTCTCGCCTTTCGGGCCATAGTTGATCCCTGAAAGGTGGATGTGCATATGCTTGAGGGAATCCTTCCCGAGCGACTTCCTGTAAGATTGCAGGACCGCCATCCACTCGTCGTAGGAATTCATCGCCCCGTCCCCCAGGCGGGCATGCAGGTGGGCAAAGTCTACACACGGGGCCACGCCCGGGATCGCCTCCGCCATCGCAACCACTTCGGCCAGGGACCCCAGCATGGCCGCCTTGCCGCTGATCTCCGGCCGCAGTGTGACAGGATTGCCGGCCGCCCGCAGTTCGTCTAAGCAGCCGCGCAGGCGCGGGATGGCCACCTTGAGGACTTCCTCGGACGGCCTTGCGAACAGACTGCCGGGGTGGAAAATGATGTCGGTGGCGCCTGCCAGGTTGCCAAAATGGGCCGCGTCCATCAAATATTTTCGCAGGCGCGGCCATTTCTCTTCATCTCCGTTCAGGTTGATGTAATAGGGGGCATGCACAGAGAGCGCCACGCCGGACTCTTCCCCGGCCTGTTTGATCGCCGCGCAGGTTGCCTCGCCGACCCGCACCCCGTTGACCCAGGCCAGCTCGAGGGCGTCAAAACCGAGCGAAGTCGCGTACCCGATCCCGCCGACCGTACCACCGGGATTTTTAGGGGTGCCAATGGGGGAACCTACTGTTCCGAATCGAAAGGAAAGGGACATGGGGTCTCCTGAAATCGTATTTCCCCTTTATTCAACGGATGAAAATAGTCTTCAATTTGTCCCATAACGGCGGGCCCATGATGAGCAGCCCGACCAGGATGGATGCTGCAGCTGCCAGCAGGACCGCCGCAGCGCCCACGTCCTTGCCCACCTTGGCCAGCGGGTGCTGCCGAGGGCTGGCCAGGTCCACCACGGCTTCCAGGGCGGTGTTGATGAACTCGGCCGTCCAGACCAGGGCAATCGCCAGGAAAAGCACCGCCCAATCCCGCAGGGGCAGGCGCAGCCAGAGCGCCACGACGACGACTGCCACCGTAAAGAAGGCATGGATCCAGGCATTCCGCTGGGTGCGGACGACGTACCACCAGCCGTTGAAAGCGTGGCGGAAGGACCGTCCGCGGGAAACGAAAAATTCCCTGATCTTATTATTCATGGACGATGGTGGGGGAAAGCCCCAGGCGCTCGAGGGCGGCTGCCTGGGCGGTCCACATGCGGGATTTTTCGTCCGCCCCGGCATGGTCGTGGCCGAGCAGGTGCAGGATCCCGTGGACGACCAGCAGCTGGACCTCCGCCTCGGCGGCATGGCCGCGCTCCCGGGCTTGTTCGGTCGCCCGGGCCAGGGAGATGACCACATCGCCCAGGTAGCGGCGTCCGGTCTCCGGGTCGGATTCGTCTGCCGGGAAAGACAGGACATCCGTGGGGGCATTCTTGCCGAGATATTCCCGGTTGAGCTCCTGCAGGCGGGCGTCCCCGCTCACCACCACCGTCAGGTCCGCATCGGGGGCGCCGGACAAATCCAGGGTCGTCCGGGCGGCGCGCTCCAAAACGTCTGCCGGGAAAGCCAGGTTGGGATCGATTTCGATGGAGATCATGCCGGCCTCTCGGGGACTGGCTGGGTGGGGGTTTCGACCGTTGCGGAGGCTTCTTTGGGATATTCCAGGCGCGGGTGATAGGTGACGCGCAGGGTGGCCACAAAGGATTCGATGATCTTCGCCAGGTCACGCTGCGAGAGCGGGGCATCGTCCAGTTGGCCGCACTTCTGGCGGTTCTCGATCACGTTGCGGACCAGGGCGCGCAGGTCCTCGTCGCTGGCAGGACGCTCCGCCCGGGCACGCGCCTCCACCCCATCGGCGAACATCAGCAAGGCGGTTTCTTTCGAGCGCGGAGCCGGGCCGGGATAGTGGAACTTGCTTTCATCCACCCTGGAGGCGTCGCCGCCGGCGGCTTCCAGGGCGCAGTTGTACTGGTAACGGGTGATCAGGGTGCCGTGATGTTCGGCGATGAAATCCTTCAGCCGCCGCGGCAGGCGATATTTGCGCGCCAACTCCAGGCCGTCGGTCACGTGACGGATGATCGCCTGGGAGGCGGCTTCCGGGTCCAGGTCCTCGTGAGAATCGATCTGGCTGGGAGGCTGGTTCTCGACGAAGAAGAGCGGGTTGGCTGCCTTGCCCACGTCGTGAAAGAGGGCTCCGACGCGGGTCAGGAGGGCATCCGCCTGGATGCGCTCGGCAGCCTGCTCCGCCAGATTGGCCACCTGCAGGCTGTGCTGGTATGTGCCGGGAGCCCGCTGGAGGAAATAATTGAGCAAGGGGGAATCGGGTCGGGATATTTCCAGGAGCTGCAGGGCGGTCGTCAAGCCCAGGAACTGTGCGAGCAGGAATTGGAGCGGCAGGGCCAGGCTGCTGGAGGCGACGCCCATGAACGCCGCCGCGCCCATCAGGGTTGCCAGGCCGATCCAGTCGATTTCGGTGAAAGGCAGGCGGAAGGCTGTCACCAGGGCGATCCCGGCGATCGAGATTGCCATCGCGGCATACAGATACTGGACCACCCGGCGGGCGGGTCCGATGGCCAGCACGCCGCAAAGGCTGCTGATCGCGTAATAGGGTATCAACCCGAGGGCGTCCGGCATGCCATAAGCGGCCAGGATGCTCATCAACAGGCCGAAGACCATGCCACGCTCTATCCCAAAAAGCGCCGCGACCAGCAGGGCAAAGGCCGGAACGGGAAAGAGGTAGGGCAGGATGGCCCGGTTGGGAATGGTGACGCGCGCGCCCACGAGGAAGACGAGGAAAAGGATGGCGAGCAGGAGCAGGCTGCGCAGATCCGAGACCAGCGGGGAGCGGCGACGGAAGAAGTAGAGCAGGGTGAAGATGGCCGCGAGCAGCACCAATGCGGCGGCGCCGAGGTAGCTGTAGAGCGGGGGCGTCGGCTGGACCAGGCCCAGCTTGGTCAGGGCCTCCAGGTCGGCGGCGGAGATGATCTGGCCGCGCGCCACCACCGTCTGGCCGTCCACGAAGGACTGCGTCACCGGCTGGACGGCGGCCCGGGCATTCTGGCGGGCTTGGTCGGTCAATTCCGGGCTGTAGAAGCTGTTGGCGACCACCAGCGGCCCGACCAGTTCGACCACCAGGCCGGCTTCGCGCTCTGTCAGGGTGAAACTGACCAACGAGGTCAGGTTCGCCTTGACTGCATCCAGGTCCTCGGTGCGGACCGGGTTACGCATGGTCTGTTCGAGCACATTGAGGGCTTCATTCTGGACCATCGCCCAGTGCGAGTCCGTCATGTTGAGGATCAGGTCGGGCGAATCCGGCCGCAGAGTCAAGCCGGGGATCGCCGCCAGGGAAGCTTTTTTTTCATCGCTGGAGAACGCCATATCCGAACGGATGGTGCTGATCGCCTGGAGCATCGAGACCAGCGTCTCGGTCTGAGCGCGGGCGATCGCCGGGTCCGGCGGGATGTAGACCGGCGCCACGGCCCGGTCGGCCGCATCCCGGGCGGCTTCGGTCAGGACATCGCTGACGTACTGGATGCTGTGAGGGGCGCGCAGGTCCTGCGAGGAGACGTCCCCGATCGCCAGAGGCAGGGAAGCCTGCCGCAGCGACCAGGGTTGAATCAACGCCAGGTAAGCCAGGATGCTGGCAATCACCAGGACGAGAATCGGCAGGATGGTCTGGCGGAAAAAGAAACGTGGAGTACGACGGGGTTCCATTAAACCATTAACTCAGGCGGAGGCAATCTCCCTCCGGCGGCTATTTCTGCAACAGCTGGCGGACCGCCGCACTGACCTGGTCCCCCGGGGCGCGTCCGGCCACGCGCGGCATGAGCAGCTTCATGACCTTGCCCATGTCGGTCGGGGAGCTGGCGCCGGCTTCGGCGATGGCAGCCTTGACCAGCGTGTTCAGTTCGTCCGCGCTCATCGCCTCCGGGAGGTAAGTCTGCAGGACGGTGATCTCGGCTTCGGTGGCGGCGACGATATCGGCGCGGCCGACCCCGCGGGCCTCTTCGACAGACTCCTTGCGGGTCTTGATCTCCTTCTGGATGATCGCCAGGACGGCCGGTTCATCCAGTTTGATCTGCTTGTCGATCTCCACCTGGCGGACGGCCGCCAGCACCATGCGGATGGAGCGTTTGCTGACGTCGTCTCCCGACTTCATGGCGGTTTTCAGTGCAGTTTCGAGTTTTTCTTTTGTTTCCATGGTTTCATTATACCTCGCGGGATGGGATGGGCCTGGCAAAGAGCGGCGCCCTTCAAATCAGGAAAAGGTCAAGCAGGTCGGCAGGAAAGCCATCCCGGCTGCGTTCGAACTCGGCGCGGGTGCGCTTGACTGCCGCGGCAAAGGCATAGTCGAACCCCGGCCCTTGCCCGGGATCGTCCAAATTCATCCAGGCGTGCGAATCACGCGGCAGGAGCGGCAGGACGTATTTCCCCAGGGCCGGGATGAAGCTCAGGACTTCCAGCGGATAATACAATTTCCCGGAACGAAGCCCCGGATCTTCGAGCAGCGCCCGGTCGAACGGATCGACCTGCTCAGGGGCCGGCCGGCTGCCCTCGGAGAAGCGCGCCAGCCAGCGCGGGATGTAATTGCTGTGGGCGTAGAAGTCCTGGGCGGCGTGGGTCAGCCGTCCGAGCGCCTGGCGGGCCTGGAGAGGCTGGCCGGCTTCGAGCGCCGGGCGGATCATGGCTCGATTGATCTCGATATAGCTCCAACCCTGGCGGAAAGCGTTCCGGTCGAAATGATACTCGTCGTGGCCGATCTGGCCGCGCAGCCAGTGGTCCTGCCCCAGGTTGGCCGCAATGACCTGCTCGAGGGCCGCCGGGCTGAAATCGTCCTGCAACGCCTGCGCCGTGATGGCGCGGTGATATTTCGTCTTCATGAGGGAACCCGGTCTACTTCAAACCCTTCAGATCGTAGATGGTCACCGGCTGGGCGCGCCCCTTGACCTGGACCGGTTCGAGGGCCAGCGCATCGACATGGTCCGCCACGCTGGTATAAGTATTCTGGTCGATCAGGATCTGGCCGGGTTGGGCGATCGATTCCAGCCGCTGGGCCAGGTTGACGGTATCCCCGATCGGGGTGTAATTGAACAGCTCGCGCGTCCCCACGTTCCCGACCATCACGTCGCCGCTGGTCACCCCGATGTGGAATTGCAGGTGATGGAGCGAATCGACCAAGCGCCCGGAACGCTCGAGGATGACCCTGGCCGCCCGCACGGCCCGCAGGGCGTGGTCGGGCTGAGGGTCGGGGGCGTTCCAGAGGGCCAGCACGCCGTCGCCCATGAACTTGTCCAGCGTGCCTTCCTGCTCGAGGATCGCCTCCGCGGCGAGCGAGATGTAATCGTTGAGCACCTTGAAGAGCAGCTCCGGCTCGGCCGTCTCGCTGAAGGAGGTGAAACCGCTGATATCGGCAAACAGGATGGTGGCCTTCTGGCGCAGGCCATCCAAGCGCAGGTGGCTGGGATCGGAAAGCAGGCGGTCGCGGACGCGCGGCGCCACCACCCGGCCGAAAGTCTGGCGGATGCGTTCCTGCTCGGCTTCCAGCTGGTGACGCTCGGTCAGGTCCTCGAAGACAAGCGTGGCACCTTTGGTGCCCAGGTAGGCATCCCGCAGCGGCGAGCAGGACAGGCGCAGGTACAGGTCGCCGCGTTGCGGCACGGTTGGGTTGACCTCCCGGCTGGAAATGATGGTTCCCAGGTCGACCGCCTCGGCTGCAGCGGTTTCCAGGTCGGGGCAGGTCGGGACCGCCTCCGGCAGGGTCTTGCCGAGCACATCCTTGACCGGGATCCCGAAGATTTTCTCGGCAGCCCGGTTGAAGAGGGTCACTTTCCGGCCGACGTCCGTGGTGATCACACCGGTGGCGATGGAGGCGAAGATGTCGTCCATCAGGTTCTTCATTTCCAGCGTCTGGTCGAGGGTGTTGTGCAGGTTGGCAAAGAGGCGGGCATTCTCCAGCGCCAGGGCGGACTGCCCGGCGACGGTGCGGAGGAAATCCAGGTCATCGCTCGAATAGGGATCCCCGGAGCGGCGCAGCCCCAGTGCCATGAAACCGATCAGGCTCTCCTCGTATTGCAGCGGCACGAAGACCGAACAGCCCAGGCCGCGGAAAACGAAGGATTTCCCCAATCCGGGCGGCAGGTCACGGTCGGGCGGGAACCAGAGCGGGCGGGAAGCCTCCCGGATGGTTTTTACCAGTGGATCGTCCGCCATGACCAGCGGGACGGAGCGCTCGTCACGCGAATGCGGCAGGTAGGCGCCGCGCTCGTCGTTGTACAGGTAGATGATGAACTTATCCGGGGCGAGCGCCTGCTGGAGTTGTGTGGAGAGCAACTGCAGGTTACGTTCCAGGTCGGGCGTGACCACCAGGCTGCTCGACAGCGTACTCAGGACGCGCCGGTAATCCGCCGGGGAGCGGTAGAACAACCGATCGATCAGCCGCTGGACGAAGTGGCGCAACGGCGAAAGTCCCAGCACCAGGGCCAGCAGGTAGATGGCGATCAGGACGGGGTTGTCGGCGTGGACCTCCTGCTGGATGACGAAGGAGATCAGGGCCATCAGCCCCAGGAAAACGGCCAGGACGATCCCGGTCGTCAGTGTATAAGTGAGCACGTTCGCAAGGACGCGGTCCACGTCCAGGAGGCGATAGCGCAGGATGGCGTAAGTGATCGAAAGAGGCAGCAGGATCAGGAGCGGGAAGTAGATCGAGGCCTGGAATTCCTGCGGAGAGCTGCTCAGGGCGGTCGGGAGCAGGTAGAAGATCATCATCGGCGCAAACGCCAGGGTCGCCCCGAAGATGATCACGCGACTCTGCTGGCGGATGACCGGCGAATCGCTGTGCAGGATCCGCCAGACCAGGATCCCAAGGAACCAGGCCATTGCCACCGCCATGTAGGCGTAAATGGCCTGCCAGGTGGTGATGTAAGCCAGCGGGGAAGTCGGCGCATGAATCTGCAGAACTGCCGGAAGGGCGAGCAGCACGCAGAAGATCCAGGAGACGAAGCGGGTCACCGGCCAACGGTTGACCAGGCGCAACTGTTGCGGAAAGACCAGCGCCAGGTGAATGGCCGCGCTGGCGGCGACAGACAGGCTGACCGTCCACAGGATCACCACGAAGTGGGTGGTGTTCATGTCGAAGAAGGTGCTCGTGGTGACGCTGACGGCCCCCGCAAAGACCAGCAGGGCCCGGCTGGCGCGCAGCCCGCCGCGCAACCAGTACGCCCAAATGCCGATCACCAGGAATACCAGCCCCACCAGGTAGGGGATAACGAACAGCGAGATAAAATCCCCGGCCGGCATCTGGATGGGGGTCACCAGCATCCGCCGGGCCGCGCCCGACCGTTGGACGAATTCCAGCCAGACGGGAGCGCTGCCGTTCTTCGCAAGGAGGGAATTGACCTGGGCGACATTCCTGACCGGCGTTTCGCCGACCGCGGTCAACTGTTCCGGCCAGACGGCCCCTTGCTGGGCAGCCGGCCAACTCCTGCCGGTGATCTTGCTGACGATATTATTTGGCTCGAGCAGCACCCCGGCAAACGGCTGGCGGTAATACCGGATGGCCCAGATGGGCGTTAAAATAAGCATCGCCAGCGCCACGATCGTGGACGCCAGCGGCGGCACATGCGAAAGCCATTCAACATGGGAGGGCTTTGAGTTCTCGGTCATCATTTCGGGAATAACTTGAAATATTATACGCTAAAAGGGAGACTTTTCCTACCAACCTGGTTATAATTCCGGCATGTCCCCCCTGTACACCCGCAAAGGCGACGACGGCACCACCGGCTCACTCGGCAAGGACCGCCTGCCGAAATATCATCCCCGCATCGAAGCGCTCGGGACATTGGACGAAGCCTCCGCGGCCATCGGCCTGGCGCGCGCTGCCAGCACAGCCGCCCAGACCGGACCGATCCTGGTGGAGGTGCAGCGTGACCTGTACGCCATCATGGCCGAGGTGGCGGCCGCCCCGGAAAATGCCGGCCGCTTCCAAACTCTCGAGCCAGCGCGCCTCGAATGGCTCGAATCCCGGACCGACGAGATCGGCGCCCTGACGCCCCTGCCAACGGAGTTCATCCTGCCAGGGGGATCGCTCGGAGGCGCGGGCCTGTCGCTGGCGCGCACGGTCGTCCGCCGGGCTGAACGGCGTCTGGCCGAGCTGCTCGACCGGGGGGAGCTGTCCGACCTGCTGCCGCTGCAATATCTCAATCGTCTTTCTTCTTTATGTTTTACCCTGGAACTGCTCGAAAACCAGCAGGCCGGGAATCCCACTCCTCTGGCAAAGAAATGACTGGAACCATCATCAACGTCGTCGCCATCCTGCTCGGCGGAGGCCTCGGACTGCTCTTCGGTTCGCGCCTGCCTGCCCGCCTCAAGAATACCGTCATCGCCGGCATGGGCCTGTTCACTGCCGTGACCGGCATCAAAATGTTCTTCGAGACCAAGAATTCCCTGATCGTACTGGGCGCGCTGCTCATCGGCGCGCTGCTGGGGGAATGGTGGCGGATCGAAGATGGATTGCAAAACTTGGGTCGCTGGCTGGAAAAACGCCTGAACGGCAAGTCCGCCGCCGGGGCGGAAGGCAACGCCCAGAGTCGGTTCGTCCGTGGTTTCCTGACCGCCTCCCTGCTCTTCTGCGTCGGCCCGATGGCCATCCTGGGTTCGATCCAGGACGGGCTGACCGGCAATTTCAGCACGCTGGCGATCAAATCGGTCCTGGACGGGTTCGCGGCCCTGGCCTTCGCGTCCACCCTGGGGGTCGGAGTGCTGTTTTCGGCGCTCATCATCCTGATCTACCAGGGCGGGATCAGCCTGATGGCTGCCCAGCTGAACCGCATCGTCACCCCCGCCATGATGGCCGAGATGACTGCCGTCGGCGGGGTGCTTCTCCTCGGGATCGCCATCAGCAGCCTGCTGGAGATCAAGCCCATCCGGGTGGGAAATATGCTCCCCGCCCTGGCAATCGCCCCCCTGATCGTAGCGATCCTGACCTGGCTGGGGATCAAGTATTAAATACGACAGGAGCGCCGGGGATCGCGCTCCTGTCGAAATCCGCAGGTCGATGGGCGACCGGATCCGGCCGCCCATTTTTATTTTCCGGCCAGGGCCGCGTCGATCGCCTGGGCAATCTGATCGTACGAGGGAACGTATCCGGGGGTCAGGATGGTGCCGTTGACCATCACGGTGGGCGTCCCCTGGACGCCTCTGGTCGTCCCGTCGGCATAATCCTGTTGGACCTGGGCAGCGTACGTGCCGGCTTTATAACACTGGTTGAAATCGTCCATATTAAGACCAATCGCAACGGCCATGCCAGTCAGGCGGGCGTCCGTGAAACTGCCGGCATTTTCACCCAGCCAGTTGGCGAAGAGCGTGTCGTGATAGTACCAGAATTGGCCTTGCGCAGCCGCGCACATGGCTGCGTAGGCTGCCTGGTGCGATTCGCCCTGGCCGCCGTCCAGGAAGGGATAGAAGTGGAAGGTATAAAAGACTTTTCCCGTGACCACGTAATCGTTCACCACCAGGGGCTCGATATTTTCACTGTAATGCTTGCAAGCGGGGCACTGGAAATCCTCCCAGACGTCCAGCTTGACCTTGGCGCCGGGATCGCCCATCGTATTGAGATTCGTCACCACGGTCAATTTTCTTGGCTCGACCGGGATGAGCTGAACCATGGTCGCCGTCGGGCGGGTGAAAGGCAGGATCCCACTGGGTATTGTCGGATTCGCGTTGGCCGGCAGGTGGATGGTAGGCACGATGCACGCTGTGATCAAAACCAGCAAGCCGATCGACAATCCCAGGATCGGCCAGCGTCCTTGCTTGAACACCCGGGAATCCGCTCGCTCGTGAAGGGTTGAATGTTCGTTCATGATCCCTCATGCTTTCTATTCATGGAGAATAATGGATGATTAGGACAAATCGATCATTTACCCGCCAGAGCTTGGTCGATGGCAGCCGCGGTCCGCTGCCAGCTCTGGATCAACGCACCGTCCACGAAAATGCTGGGGGTGGAGTGTACGCCCTCGGCGCCGGCCTGGTTGGTATCGGCCTGGATCTCGCCAGCATGCGTCCCGGAACGGAAACACTGGTCAAAGGCTGTCATGTCGAGGCCGAGGTTGCGGGCCATCCCGGTGAGACGGTCGTCGGTGAATAACGAGGCGCTTTCCGTGACCTGGTTGGTATACAGCGTGTCGTGGAAATCCCAAAAACGATTCTGGTCGCCGGCGCACAGAGCGGCATTGGCTGACCGGTAGGAAGCGTCCGTCTTGTCGTTGCTATCGACCACCAGATAGATCCGATAGGTGTAGTATATCTTACCGGTCTCGACGTAGTCCTTGATGATCTGAGGTTCGATCGTCTGAGTATACGCCAGGCAGGCCGAGCAACGAAAATCCTCGTACGCATCCACCTTGACCGGCGCGTTCGGATCGCCGAGATGGCGCCCGTCCACCTTGACTGAGAACGCCTGTGGGGTGATGGCTATGATCGGGATGGGGGTCGCGTTCAGGGCGGTCTGGGTGGCGCTGGCGGAGTTCCGGGCCTCCCGCAGCGATGGCAGGATCAACAGGAATGTCATCCCCAGGGCCACACCCACGACCACTGCAATGGTCAGAATCCGTTTTAGCGCCTGCTCCCGCCGCCGGCGATCCCGCATTTCTTTCCGCTTGCTCATTGGAACGTCCTCTCTCCCTTTGCAAAAGAATTTTCCCATATCCAGAGCGCTTTGTCCAGTAACCTCCTCACCTATTCAAGGTCCGGGCGCCGAATTTCTCTGCCGGCTCATTAAATAAAAAGTACGCAGCTTGGCTGCGCACTTGTCGCTGAATTTCGTTTACTTGCCAGCAAGGGCAGTATCGATCGCCTGGGCGGTCTGCTGGAAGTCCTGCACGAACGTCCCATTGACGAACACGCTCGGGGTGCCACTGACATTCAGCGCCTGCGCCTTGATGATATCCTGCTGGACTTCGCTGGCGTATTGCTTGGCCTGGTAGCACTGATCGAAGGCGGTCATATCCAGGCCGATGTTCTGCGCCATGGTCTCCAGGCGGGCATCCGTGAACAAGGATGCGCTTTCAGTCAGCTGGTTGGCGTACAGCGTATCGTGCATGTCCCAGAAATGGTTTTGGGCGGAGGCGCACATGGCTGCATTGGCCGACCGGTAGGAGGCATCCGACCCATCATGCCCATCGATCACGATATAAGAATGAAAGGTGTAATAGACCTTACCGGTGTCAACATAATTCTGGATGATGGTCGGTTCGATATTCTGGGTGTAAAACAGACAGGCCGAGCAACGAAAATCGCCATACACGTCCACTTTGACAGGGGCATTCGGATCACCGAGGTGGACGCCGTCCACTTTTGCCGTGAAAGTCCTGGGGGTGATGGTAACGACCGGCACCGGCGTGGCGTTTGCAGCTGTCTGGGTCGCGCTGGCGGAAGTGCGGGCCGTATTGATGGTTGGCAAAATCAAGACAAAGAAAACGATGGCAGCGCCGGCAATGACCGCCAGAATGGCTAAGATCCGATTCCGCAGGTGCTCCCGGCGGCGGCGTTCACGAATTTCATCACGTTTACTCATAATCTCTCCTCGCGTCTAGAGTGCGAGGATTTTGCCATAATAGAGACAGTTTGTCCAGTAAAAAGCCCCGTTCTCTTTCGAAAACGGGGCGGCTCTAATCCTGATTTAATTCTGCCTAGTGTTTTCCCAGCCAATCCAGCAGGAAGGCCAAGACCTTCTCTTTCTCCGGCTCATTGTGGGTCTCGTGATACATGCCTTCCCAGAGCTTCAACGTGCAATCCCCCTTGACCTGGGAGGCGAATTCCTGGCTGCCGCGGGCGAAGGCGATTTGATCCTCCGTCCCGTGCATCAGCAGGAGGGGCACGTTGAATTCGGAGGCGTGCTCGAATGCCCAGCGGATGGCATCGATCGAGCCTTTTGCCATCCCGAAGGATACTTTGTCGTGGACCAGCGGATCCTGCTTGTACCGGTCGACCACGCCCTGATCGTGCGAGATCATGTTGGCATCCAACCCGCTCGGCAGGACGGCCGCCGGCAGGATGGAACCCAGGATCTTGGCCAGCATGACTTTGGCCTTTTGGTCCTCCAGGGCCGTACGCAGGCCGGGCGAGGTGACCACCGCGCCGGCCAGGGCAGGCTTCCGACGCAGGACATAATTGACCACCAGGAGGCCTCCCAGGCTGTGGCCGTAAATGAACTGGCGGATCCCGGGATAACGCGCCGATGCCTGGGAAAACATCCCGTCGATATCCTTCATGTAGGCTTCGAAGGAGGGCGTATGGCCGCGCGGTCCTCCTGACCGGCCGTGGCCGCGCAGGTCGAAACCGACCAGGACATAACCTGCATCCGCCAACCTGGCCCCGACGTGAGCGTAACGTCCACTGTGTTCACCCAACCCGTGCACAAGCACGATGACTGCCTTGGGCGTGCCTTTCGGCGCCCACCCCTGACTGAACATATCGAGGCCGTCGAACGACTTCCAGGTCCATTCCAGGTTTTCCATATCGATTTCCTCCGAACGCAATTTTGAACTCACCAGCGGCCGGCGTATCCGTTCTTACGCTTTGGCCTCGCCAACTTCGAACCGGCAGAATTTATCGCCCTTGGCAATGCAGTGGGTCTCGGTGATCTCGTATTCCTGGTCGGTGGCCCAACGCACCGCCTCCCCCACAGAACCGATGTACAAGTGACAGACCGGTTCAGGGCTGTGGCGGCCCAGGCAGATTGCGCAGGTGGATTCGCAATAGGCGATCTTGTCGCCGGTCTCCTCCACCCAGGCATCCACCTGGGCATTTGTCTTTTTAAGGGCATTGACCATGGCGTTCAGGACGAACTTGATGCGCTGCTTCTGGGGCATCAGCTTGAGGGCCGTGCCGGCCACTCCCATCAGGGCGCCCTGTTCCTTTACCCCATATTGGAACGAAGCCTTGCCGATCCGGCGCAGCATACCCTTGCCGCCGCGACCGTAGAAAGCCTCGATTGCCTCATTAAATTTTGCGTATTCGACCGTTTTGATGCCCGGATTGGTGTCGTTGGGGGGAAAATTACCAACGAAACGCTCCAGGCCAACGCTGTGCAGGACGGCATTCAAGCCGTTCTCACCCATCACCTCCTGGGCAGAAACCAGGGCCTGGCGCACGAGTGCATTCACGATCACGGCTTCTTCCACACTGACCATATTTCCTCCTCACGGGATCTGCTGCACATAGACGGGATAGCGTTCCCCGGTTTCGTGAAAGCCCGCCCGCTGGTACAGGGCGAGCGAAACGGCGTTGTCACTCTGGGTGTTGACCGTCAGGCGGGACATGCCGCGCAACCCGGCCTGCCGGATCAGGTCCGCCACCAGCGCCAGGCCGACCCCGTGACCCTGCACCTCGGGCCGGACCGCCAACCTGGCCAGGTGAGCCCCCAGTGGATTCCGAGTGCTGATCTGGTACCCGACGATCTGGCCGTCGAGCTCGGCCACGCTGGCCAGGGCAGCCTGCGGATAGGCCTTTTCCAGGGATGGCTGTGAATTCTGCCAGAGGAGATCGAAAGCCGAGGCATCCACTTCGGCGACCGACGGAAGGTCGTACTGGAGCATGCCCCGGATGGCCAGGCCAGCCGGCAGGGAGGCGGCCAACGGGTTTTCCTCGTCCCGCTCGAGCATGACAATGGATTGGGAACTGGAAAATCCGCTCGAGAACAGCAAAGCCGTGAACCAATCCTGCAGGACGATCGCTGCGGCCGAGAAATGGCCTTTGTGCTGCAGATCACGCCGGGCGGCTTCCCAGAGCAGTTGCCAGGATTCTTCCAGTGAATACTTTCCGGAATTTGCAAACAGCCGCACCCAGGCAACCTGTGGAGGGTCCGGCGGACAGGCCAGGGCCGCCGTTACCTGTCCCTGGTCCTCGAGAACGTAAAAAGGCGCCGCGCCAAGCCAGTCCAGCGGGTAGCGCCAGTCCAGGTGACGGTGAATGTGAGGGCTGATGTGCATCAGATTGGCAATCTGACGCTGATCCGTCAAGACCGCAGGCCGCACCTGGGTGTTCAATCCAACCGTCATAACCGAACGAACAGGATTTTCTTCATGAAACGCTGTTTCAGGGTCGGGTTTTTAACGCCAGCCAGACCGGATTGCAGGGCAATCACCGCTTCGTAGAATTTGAAGCGCCTGAGGTAGTGCATGGAAAGAAGTTGCATCACGTCCACGCGCAGGGTGTCTTCGCCGGCCTTTTCCAGGGTGTCGCCGGCCATTTTGTAGTGGTCGATGGCATCGTTGAAATGTTTGAGGGCATCCAGGGCCGAGGCCTGGTTCGCCAGAGCCATACCCTGGCGCCGGAAATCCCCGGCCGAGGCGAAGACTTCGTCCGTTCCCAGGGCCGCATCCAGGGCAGCCTGGGGCTGCTTGCCACGCAAAGCCGCCACGGACTGGTTGTTGTGCATCTCCGCCGCCATCAGCTTGTCCCCTGCCGCGGCGTACCCGTCGGCAGCCTCACCGAACGCCTGCGCAGCCGCCAGGAAATCTCCCGCCTGGTAAATTCCCTTGGCCCGATCGGCAATCTCATTAGGAGGTAGTGTATTTGTCATTAGAATGTGATATCCAACAAGTTCTCGGCCACCGAGCGAAGTTTCTCGGTGGACATTCCGCTCAACTTGAGTGCCAACTCCAGGTATGGGCGGTTTACCGGCCTGCAAACGAAATCCTGCAATTCGGGCGGCAGCTGCAAAAAGTCCTGGACGGCCTTTTGCTGGACCATCCATTGGCCGATCGGGCCGGTCTGGTCGAAGAGGGTTTCGACCTGTCCGCCCAACAGCGCCACCAGCCCTTCCAATTCCGGCAGCGGGATGGGCCGCTCGCCCAACTCATAGGCTTTCAGGCGGGAGGTCGGAATCCCGGACTGCTCCGATAGTTCGCGCATGGACAGGCTGGCGCTCTCGCGCTGACGGCGCAGCATGGCGCCCACCAGCCGCTGGCGAATGGCAACCAGCGACATCAAATTCAACGAATCCGTCGGCGCAGCGTCATCCGACACGGCTTCCCTGCCCCAGAAATGCTGCAGCGGCAGGTGGAGTGAGTAGGCCAGCACTTCCAGCTCCGGCAGGGAGGGCGCCCGACGTCCTTCCTCCCAGGCCTTGAGGATCCCGCTCGTCGTCCCGACTGCGGCCGCGCATTCAGACAAAGTTTTGCGCGCCGCCAGTCTCGCGTCGCGGATCAAAACCCCTAGTTTTCTGGAGCGGATTGCCACCTGTATCTGGATACTCATCGTAAATCCTTGAAACACCGCCGGGCGGTCGAAGATGGAAATATTATAGCAGAGAAGCCATTCAACGGCTGGCCGGCCGTTTCTCGACCATCTCGATCATCTGGCCGGCAACCTGTTTCATCAGCATCGCAGCCGAATCGTTCTGGAAACGAGCCGCCAGCGATTCGTGGCGATTATTTGCAACGGTCATGTTGTCGCCGATATACGGCATGGTCACACGGATGGGCATTCCGAGCATCTTTTCCAGCTCGGCCTTGGTCAGGCCCTCCAGCCCGACCGCCCGGTTCTGGATTGCATAGACCTTGTTGGAGTCAATGCCCTGGGATTTAAGGTGATTCCAAACCGTCAGGGTAAGATCCGCCGTGGCTCGGTCCGTGCTCAGGATGAGGGCGATCACGTCCGCCTTTTGGATGATAGGCAGGGCGATATGGGAAAGCGACCGCCCCAGGTCCACGAAAACGTAATCGTAAGCAGCCAGGACGGAACCCAGCATTTCGCCGACCCGGTCGCCGACGAGCTGGTTCGAGGACTGCGGGTCAGGCGCCCCGGCCAGGAGGTGGAACATCCAGCCCGAGACGCGCGGCAGGCTTTTCCGAAAGAAATCCGGCGTGGTCTCACTGGGCGGTTTGAGAGCCGCAGTCACCAAATTCATCTTCTCGTCGTACCCGACGATCTGGGCGATCGAGCCGATCGGCAGGACCAGGTCCATGACCGCCACCGGCTTGTTTTCCTGGCTGCCCGCCACACACGTCGCGATATTGGCGCACAGCGAGGATGTGCCGGTGCCGCCCTTGGCGCTCAGGAAGACGATCAGCTTGCCTTTCTTCTGTTCGGGCGCCTTTTCCCCGTGGAGGAGACGGGGGAAAAGATCCAGGAGTTTCTGCAGGGCCTGGGAGGATTTGACCAGGTACTCGCTGCAGCCGGCGGCGAGCAGCGCCGACATTTCCTTGGAATTTTCCTGGCTGCTCAAGGCCACCAGCGGGACGTGCGAGGTCCGGCGGTCCTGGCGCAAGCGCAGGACCAGCTCCAGGCCCTTCAAATCGGGCAGGGCGGGGTCGAGGACGATGATGCCGGGTTTGTCCCTCCAGGCCATGATCAGGCCTTCCTTGCCGGCGCCGGTCGATAAGACTGTATACCCGCTCTTGCCCAGCATGGCTGCCAGGTAATTCCGGCTGGCAGAATCCGGATCGATGATTAAGACAGAAACGGGTGAGGGTTCCATATTACACCTTCAATTTTCATTCCTCCAAAGGAGGCATGAGATATCCCAGGCCGGAGCGGGTGACGATGTGCTTGGGTTCGTGCGGATCGTCCTCCACTTTCTGGCGCAGGCGGGCGATCGTCACCCACAGGATTTCCTTGTCGTCCCGGTATTCCGGACCCCAGACGCTCGTCAGCAGTTCCTCGGCCGTCAGCACCTTCCCAATGTTATGGGTGAATTGGAGAAGCAGGCGGTATTCCGTCGCCGAGAGATAAACCGGCTGGTCGCCCAGCCAGACCTCGGCGCGGGCAAAATCGATCCGCAGGTTGGCGTGGACGAAGAAGCGGTCCGGCCCGGATTCGGACACCTGGGCCCGCCGCAGGACCGCCCGGACGCGCGCCAGGAGTTCCATGACAGAAAACGGCTTGACCAGGTAGTCGTCCGCGCCGACATCCAGGCCGCGGACGCGGTCCTGCTCCTCGCCTTTGGCGGTCAACATGATGATCGGGACGGTCGAGAACTGGCGGATTCGCTGGCAGGCGGCGAAACCGTCCATCCGGGGCAGCATGACGTCCAACAGGATCAGGTCCACCGGGTTGGCCGAGAAAGTCTCGACCGCCTCCTCGCCGTTGACGGCAGTGACCACTTCATAGCCTTCGGTAAGTAAATTGGCCTGGAGCAGGCGCAGGTAACGAGGTTCATCATCAACGACCAGAATGCGTACTGTCATGGCATACCTTCCTTTGAACCTTTATGAGGAGTGAGCGGGTAATTCGATGACGAAGGCGGTGCCCTTCCCCGGAGCAGTTTTGACCGAGATCTGGCCCCTGTGCGCCAGGATGATCTGCTTGCAGATGAACAGACCCAGGCCGGCACCCCGCTTCCCGGAATGGCCGGGAACACGGTAGAAGCGTTCGAACAGGAATGGAAGATGTTCCGAAGGGATGCCCGGCCCGCGATCCGAGAAGGTGACCACCTGCTTGTCCGGAAGGACCTTGAGCGAGATGGTGATCTTGGTGCCGGGGGCGTATTTCATTGCATTTTCGAAGAGGTTGTCGAAAACCTGGGTCAGGCGGACGGTATCGGCCTCGATCGGCGTGGCAGACTCGAGCTCCAGGTCGACGTCGATCGCCTTGACCCGGTTGCGGGTGCGCATGACCACGTCCCGCAGGAGGGAATCCAACCGGACCGGCTGGTACTCCATCGGCATGTTGCCGCTTTGCAGGCGGGCCGAGTCCAGGATGCGATCGACCAGGCTGACCAGGTGGTCAGACTCCTCGTCGATGATGGTCAGGAATTCACGCTGGGTGGCAGGGTCCCAGATGGTATCCGAGCGCAGCAGCGAGGTTGTATAACCTTTGATGAACCCGATCGGGGTGTGCAATTCGTGCGAGATGGTGGCGATGAAATCGTCCTGGAATTGGGCCCGGTAACGGGCCAGTTCGAGCTGGGCCAGGTTTTCCCTCAACGAACGGTGTTCGATGGTCCGGGCGGCCTGGGCGACTGCCAGCGCGGCCAAAGGAATCTGATCGGTCGCGTACTCCGGTCCGCCAAAACGGACGAAGACCAGCGCGCCGTTGCCATCCGACAGGTTGAGAGGCAGCCCAAGCAAATAAGGCATGTCGATCCGGTCGACGGAAGCCTTCCCGGACGGCGAGAAAACCACGACCTTGCCCGTGCTGGCAACCTGGTTGGCGATCTCCTCACCCCAGGAAGCCTCGGCCTCCTTGCTGCGGCCTCGTCCGATGGCCCGGGCGTAGACCGCCTCCGGCACGCCGCCGGCGGCGGCAAGTGAATAGATCGCCAGGTTATCGAAAACGAATTTCTTGCGGAGTGTGCTGAACAGGGAATCGAGGCCTTTCCTCCAGTCCTCCTTGCCGACACACTCGTCCATCTTTACGACCAGATCCAGCAGCTCACTATCCATAATCAACCTGTCAAATTAATCCGTGAGAGCCTTCGTAAGGAGTGGAAAAGAAAACGTGGAGCCTTTCCCTTCCTCCGAATGGACTTCGATGATCGAACCGTGAGCCGTGACGATCTCCCTGACCAGGGCAAGTCCCAGGCCGGTGCCGCCGTAATGCCGGGTGGAGGAGGCATCCAGCTGGTGGAACGGCTCGAAGATTTCGTCCAGGCGCGCCTCCGGAATGCCGATCCCGGTATCGGTGACGGCGACCGTTACGAGCGTGTCTGTCTCCGGTTGGATTGAAAGAGTCACCTTCCCACCCGCCGGGGTGAATTTGATGGCATTGTCCACCAGCTGCAGAATCGCCCAGGAGAGTTTTTCCACATCCGCCTGGACCTGTGGGATATCGGGTATGGCTTTCAATTCCAGGCCGACGTTCCGGTCCTGGGCTTTGCTTTGGGAATAATTCATCACGTTCCCGGCCACTTTGCCAAGGTCGATCGATTCCAGCTTCAGGGTCATCTCGCCGCGGGCAGCCAGCGAGAACAGGATCAGGTTGTCGATCAGGCTTTCCAGGCGCCCCGCCGCCCGCTGGGTGATCTGGAGGGCATTCTTTTGTTCCTCGTTCAACGGACCGAGGGAGCTGGTCGTCAGGAGTTCCAGGTAGCCTTTCACGTGGGTCATGGGCGTACGCAGCTCATGCGACACGTTTGCCACGAAATTGGCCTTCATCTGGTTCAGCTCGGAAAGTTTGCGCAACGCCTCTTGCAACTCAGCCGTGCGTTCCTGGACGCGTCTTTCCAAAAAGCGATTGGCATCCTCCAGGGCGTTGCGTAATTGGATGATCTGTTCGGTGACAGCATGGTCGATCTCCTGACGGGTCAGGAGATTGAGGTCCATCAGGGCTTCCCCCAGCAAGCAGCGCTTGCCTTCATCCTGTTTCTTTTTCTGGTAAGCCAGGGCCTTTTTCAGGTCCGTTTCGGTAATCCGTCCGGTCTGGACGAGGTGCTCCCCCAGGCGGGGCACCAGGACTTCAGGGGTCAATGGTGTGGTCATCCTCGCATCCTCATGCTTCCCAGACCCATTCCCCGCCAATCATCGTCGCCACCGGCCGGATGGCGGCCAACTCTGCGGGATCACAGGTAAAGGGGTCCGTATCGATAACGATCAAGTCGGCCAGGAAGCCGGCCGATAACCGCCCCAGGCGGTCTTCGGTGCCGGCTGCGTAGGCCGGGCCGAGCGTAAATCCTGCGAGCGCCTCCTGGACCGTCAGACGCTCCTGCGGGATCCAGCCATCCGGACCGGGGGAGCCGTCCGTCCGGCGGCGGGTCACTGCGGCATGCAACCCCAGGAACGGGTTCGGACTCTCGACGGGTGCGTCCGATCCGAAAGCGAGGCAGGCGCCGTGCTGCAATTGGGTCCGCCAGGCATACGAGCAGGCCGTTCGCTCCCCGAGCAGCCGATCAGCCACCAGCATATCCGATGGAGCATGCACAGGCTGCATCGAAGCGATCAGGCTCAGTTCTGCCAGCCGCCCGGCATCCTCCGGGAGGACGGTCTGGACGTGCTCGATGCGGTGGCGCAGGGCCGGCAGTCCGTGCTGTTTTTCGTATGCCCGCAGGCGGGCAAAACCTTCCAAAACTTCATGGACCGCCCGGTCGCCGATGGCATGGACCGCCAGGCTGAGACCGCTCCCGGCAGCCAGGCGACCGTATTCGAAGAGTTTATCGGAATCCAATATTAGAATACCACGATTCTGTGGGTCGTCAACATATCCGGCAGTCATCGCCCCGGTATGCGGCCCAAGGGCGCCATCTGCAAACAGCTTGACTGAACCGATGCGCAGAGTCTCGTCCCCGAAACCGCTGCGGAGGCCCAGGGCGGCCGCTTGCGGCAGCAAGTCCAGGGGAATGGATTTCAAGACCCTGAGAGGCAATTTCCCGCCCGCGTGCAGGATCTGGAGGGCCTGGAAACAGGTCCGCTTGTCGAAATCGTGGACCCCGGTCAGCCCCAGGCGCCAGAGATCCGGGAGGAGCCCTTCGAACGTCTCAGCCAGGTCGGCCGGAGAGGGTTCGGGGATGGCTGCTTCGATCAGCTTGACGGCGCTTTCGAAGAACAGGCCGGTGGGATTCCCGCGGCTGTCCCGCTGGATGGACCCTCCCTCCGGGTCGGGAGTGGCCGCCGTCACCCCGGCGCGGGCGAGGGCGACAGAATTTGCCCAACCGACATGCAGGGATTTGGCCGTCAGATAGACCGGGTTGGCGGGAGCCACTTCATCGAGGTCGGCGGCGGTCGGCCATGTCCCGCCCCAGGTGTTCTGGTTCCAGCCGTGACCGCGCACCCATTCCCCCGCTGCGACGCTGCGCAGGCGCCCGGACAGGCGCCGCAGGATTTCCTCCCGGCTATCAGCCTCGCAGTCCACGATCTCCCGGCTGAGGGCGTATTCCTGGAGGTGAATATGGGCGTCGACCAGGCCGGGCAACACTATCCGCCCCTCCAAATCCCGCCGGTCTGCCTGGGCATATTCTGCAAGCAATTCCTCACCGCCCACCGCCAGGACGCGTCCGCCGTCCAGCAGGAGCGCCGAAGCCGCTGGGCGGTCCGGGTCGAGGGTGTGGATGCGGGCGTTGTGGAGAAGTCTCATAATTAGACGGTAGGGGCGGAGGTCATCCGCCCCTACCATTCATTCCTTCAATAGACGGCCCATCAAGGCGTCCAGCTCCTCATCCGAATAATAATGGATGGTGAGCGTCCCGCCTTTACGGCCGGCACGCAGCGTAACCTTGGTACCCAGGCTCGAACGCAGGCGCTCCTCCAGTTCAGCCACTTCCGGGACCGCGGCTGGCTTGGCCTTGTGGACCGGTTTCTCGCCGGTCAGCTTGCGGACCAGCTCTTCCGTCTGGCGAACGTTGAGTTCCTGCACCAGGACGGTCCGCAATGCGGCCGTCTGGGCTTCCGAATTCGGCAGGGCCAGCAGGGCCCGGGCATGCCCCTCGGAAACGCGCCCCTCGATGAGAGCATTCTTGACCGCGTCCGGCAGCTTGAGCAGACGCAGCGTATTCGTCACGGCCACCCGGCTCTTTCCGACCTTTGTGGCGATCTCCTCGTGGGAAAGATCGAAATCCTCGGCCAGCTGACGGTACGCTTCCGCCTCCTCCAGGGAGGACAGGTCGGAACGCTGGACGTTCTCGATGATGGCCAGCTCCAGGCGCTGCTGGTCGGTAGCTTCGCGCACCAGCACGGGCACCGAGGCCAGGCCGGCCAGGCGGGCCGCCTGCAGGCGCCGTTCGCCGGCGATCAGGACGTACTGCCCGGCCTTCTCCCCGGGTGTGACGATCAGGGGCTGGAGCACCCCATGCTCACGGACCGAGGCGGTCAGGTCCTCCAATTCCTCAGGACGCATCGAACTGCGCGGCTGGCGGGGATTTGGCGAAACCAAATCCACCGCAACGAGCAGGATGCCATTTTCTGTCGAAGCGTTTTCCCCGCCGGGAATCAACGCTCCCAGGCCACGACCGAGTCCGGATTTCTGGGGCATAGCATTCTCCTTGGCTAACTGGCGCTTTCCGCGATTTTCACGCCGTCACTTTTCAATAACTCACGTGCCAGCGTTTCGTAGGATTTTGCCGCGCTCGATTCAGGTGCATACGCAGAGATCGGCAAACCATACGACGGGGCTTCCGCCAGGCGTACGCTGCGGGGGATGATCGTTTCAAAGACCTGGTCGGGAAAATACTTGTGTACTTCGCTTACGACGTCGTCGGAGAGGTGGGTGCGGCCGTCGAACATGGTCAGGATCACACCCCGGACCTTCAGGGACGGGAAAAGGGCCGACCGGACCCGCTGGATGGTGTGGGTCAATTCCCCCAGGCCTTCCAGGGCCAGGTATTCGCACTGGACCGGGATGAGCACGCCGTTCTGCGCAGCCATCAGGCCGTTAACGGTCAGCAGGCCGAGCGAGGGCGGACAGTCGATCAGGATGTAATCGTAGCGGTCGAGCAGCGGGGTCATGGCCTGCTTGAGGCGGGCTTCGCGTCCCAGTTCATTGACCAGCTCCACTTCCGCGCCGGCCAGCGAAGGAGAAGACGGCAGGATCGCCAGCTTCAAACGCGGGTTTTGCAGCACCAGGGCAGTCGCCGGAGCCCCGCCCAGCAGGACTTCATAGGTTCCGCCCTTGACGGTGTGTTTATCCACCCCCAGGGAGGACGTGGCATTGGCCTGCGGGTCGATGTCCACGATCAGGACACGCTGGCCGAAATTTGCCAGGAAAGCTCCCAGGTTGATGGCAGTGGTGGTCTTGCCGACCCCGCCTTTCTGATTGACGAGCGTGTAGACGCGTCCCACTAAATGACCTCCACCAGGCAGGTTTGGATTTCTTCCCGGGTCGGAATGCCTTCCAACCCGCGCCGCTTGACCGAAAAGGAAGCCAGATGTGTGGCAAAACGGGCTGCGGCCCATGGATCGCGGGTGGTATGCAGGCGCCAGAAAAAGGCGGCGGCAAAAATGTCGCCCGCTCCGGTGGCATCCACTTCGGCGACCTGGGGAGCCCTGAAGCGGCGCAGGTCGCCGTTCCAGTACAGGCGCACCCCGGCAAATCCCTCGGTGACGACCAGGACGCGGCAGGCGATCGCCATGCTCTCGATCAATTCTTCGTCTCCGCCGACATCCTCCAGGCTGAGCACGGCCGCGCCCGCTTTCGGGAGCATGGTCGCGGCCTCGGGCCAGTTGCCCGGGCGGACGCGTCCCTGCCCGTCCCAGGCCCGCAGCCAGCCCTGGGGGGTCAGCCCGACCAGGGAGCCCGGGAACCGGCCGTCCACAAGGGATTTGGCCTCCCCGGCGATCGGTCCAACGTGGACGATCGAGGCTTCCCGCCACTCGGGTGGGACGTCTGAGAAGTGCAGGTCGGGCGCCACGTGATGCAGGATCTGATGGCGGCCCTCGGGAGTATAGATGTTTTCGAAGGTGGCGCTGTGCTCCGCCGGGAGCGTGTGCACCTGGACGCCGTCCAGCATATCCAGGGGCACTTCCCCGCCCCAGGCCGTCACCACGCCCACGCGCAATCCCAGGGCGCGGCCGGTCAGGGCCGAGTAGGCAGCCGTCCCGCCGAGGCGAGGACCTGCGGAGGTGAGGTCGCAGGAAATGTGGCCGATGATCAGATAATCGACCGGGCTCGGCGGGATGGGCATTGACATGGATAAATTATACCTGAGGATGGAAGATCAAAATCGAAGGGGCGACCGGTCGGTCGCCCCTGTTTGATGATTATTTCGGGACAATGGTGACTTTGCGGGCCGGCTCTTCGCCAATCGACTGGGTCAGCACGTTCGGATGGTCGCGCAGCTCCAAGTGGACGATGCGCCGCTCGGCCGCGCCCATCGGTTCGAGGACCTGGCGGCGGCCGGTCTTGATGGCCTGGTCGGCCATGCGTTGGGCCATCTGGCGCAGCTGGCGTTCCCGGCGCGCCCGGTAACCTTCCACATCCACGACCACCTGCACCCAATGCTCCACCTGCTTGCTGACGATCAGGTTGACGACGTACTGCAGGGCATTCAGGATCTCGGCCCGCCGGCCGATCAGGACACCCAGGTCGTTGCCGTGGATGTCGACGTTGACCGGACGCTGGCCCTCGTCGTCCGGATCGCCATAGCGCACCTCGACGTGGGCATTGACCTTCATTTTTTCGAGCAGCTCGACCACCGTCTGGCGGGAAATGAACAGCAGGTTATCATCCAGGACCGCGAAGGCTTCGTCCATCGAAGCTGGGGAAGCGGATTCCTCGCCGCCCTTTTTCTCCGCGACCGGCTTCTTCCCCGGCTCCGAGGCGGCCTGAGGCTCCTTGACCGTCAACCGGACGCGCGCCTGCCGTCCACCGATCCCGAGCAACCCGCGGCTGCCCTCATCCAAGATCTCCACGTCCACATCGGTCTCGGTCAAACCAAGCTCCGTCAATCCGGCTGCGATGGCAGCGTCCACCGACGGGGCGATCTTCTCAAGCGTAGTATGTTCGTTCATTTCTTCTTCCCTCCTGCCTGCACCGGCACCGGGCGTTTTCCCGGCAACAGATTCTTCCAATAGATCTTGCCCAGAAGGGCGTACTGGACCAGGCTGAGCAAGTTACCGATGATGATGTACAGCGCCAGCCCGGAGGCGAAGGAGTAGGTCAGGAAACCCATGAACAGAGGCATGTAGATCGCCATCATATTGCCCATCATGGCACTCTGGTCGTTCGGATTAGCCGAGACTGGCAGGGTGACCTTGGACTGGATGTACGTGGTGGCCGCCACCAGGATGGCCATCACCGGGATGCCATAGCCGAAGAGGTAAACGCGTTCCGGCTGGCCCAGGTTCATCCACAGGAACTGGCTGTTGAGCGGGACCACATCCGCCAGGCGGAAGAACGGGTAGACTGCCCGGGAAAGGATCAGCAGCTGCATGGGCGAGGCAGCGATGGCCCGCATGATACTCTGATAAAGGCCGAACATGATCGGGAGTTGGATGAAGGTCGGTAGGCAGGATGCCAGCGGGTTGTAACCGATGCTCTGGTAATACTTCATCTGCTCCTGGGCGAGCTTTTCCTTGTCATCCTTGTATTTCTTTTGCAGGTCCAGCCATTCCTTGGAGTTCTGCAGTTCCTGCATCTTGGTGCTGCCCTTGATCTGCGAGGCCATTAGCGGATGGGTCAGCAGGCGGATGAGGACGGTAAAAAGGATAATCGCAACGCCGAAGTTCCCACCGATCAACTTGTAGATCATCAGCAGGACATTGGTGAAGGGGTTGACAATGACGGTTTCCCACATAGCTCACATCCTATTTCGGAGGAATAAAGGACCACTTGATCGCGCCGGTCGAATCGTATGCCAGCATGATCGGGTCCTTGGCATCCGAAGTGCTCAGAGGCATCAGGATCAGATCGCCGGCGCCGACGGGATTGCCATACGCCTGGTCCTTTCCCGACAGGGGCAGGGTGCGTATGATCTTGCCGGTGGAATCCAGGAAGTAGACGTTCCCCGTATCCGCCCCGGGAACTTCCGTGCCGATCACGATGGTTGTATCGCTGATGAACGGGCTTCCGACGATCGAGCCGCTCAAGTCCTGTTCCCAGAGCTTCTCCCCACCGGCTGCCGGGAAGGCCATGAATTTCCCGTTCCCATCCCCGACGTACAGGTTGCCGCCGGTCAGGACCGGTCCACTCCAGAACCACGTGGAGGACGCCGATTTCGACCAGGCAGTCTTTCCATCGGCTGTGTTGAGGGCATACAGAGTTCCACCGTACGAGGCGACGTAGAGGGTGTTGTCAGCGCCAAGGACCAGGGAGCCCAGGACGGCACCGTCCATGGTCTGGACCCAGGCCTGCTTATGGGTCTGCAAGTTGACGGCGTAGACCTTCCGCCCGAGGGTGCCGAAATAGACGTTCGTCCCGTCGGTGACCGGTCGGCCCCAGATGGACTGGTCGGCCATGAAAGTCCACTGCAGCTCACCTTTCAGATTCAGGACATACAGGTTGTAATCCGCGTTGGGTGCGAAGATCAAGCTGTCCGTGGCCAGCACAGGCCCGATCCAGCGATCCCTGGCATCCGTGAACTGCCAGGTGGATTTGCCGGTTTGCGGGTCGAGGCTGTAGAGCTTCTTGTCGAAGCCGCCGACGATCAACTGTCCATCGGAGGTCAGAGTGGGGGTTGCATAGAACGGCGCGGCAGTGGAAGGTTTGTCGGGGAAGCGCCATACCTGGGCGCCGCTCTGCAGGTTGACCGCATAGACATACGGTCCGCCGGCAATATAGGCATTGTTGGCATCCGCCATGACGGCGGGCCAGGCAGAGGCCGTCAGTCCGCTCGCGCAGCCGCTCAAGACGACGACCAGCAGGGCCAAAAGGCCAATAAGAACGATATACTTGGTTTTCATGGAGTGAACTCTCTCTCCTACAGAACGGGGTCGTAGCCCCCTGGATTGAAGGGATTGCAGCGCAACACCCGCCAAACTGCCATCGCCCCACCCTTGAATACGCCGTATCGGTAGACCGCCTGATAACCATAATGCGAGCAGGACGGGTAGAAACGGCAGGTATCGGGCGGCAGGGTCCGGGAAACAGTCATCTGGTAGAAACGGATCAACCCCAGGAGGACCAGCCGCGGCCAGTTACGGATCGTGCGGGGCAAATCCCGCAAACGCGGTTCGTGAGGGTA
>DATJPX010000128.1:0-5810 GCA_035506155.1 Anaerolineales bacterium | reverse complement strand
GCCCACACGTAGACCTCGTTTCCCTTCTGCCCGTAGATCTCCCACTCGCACAGGCCATGATCCTGGCTGAGGTCGGGATGGGTATTTCCGGACGGCCCGTTCAGAATGTCGCCCAGGGCGCGCTCCCAGTATTTCCAGCGCGGCAGCGGAAGAGTGGGCGTCGGGACAGTGGGGCGGATCGGTCTGGCCGTGGATGCGCAGGCGGCCAGGATGAAAAGGATAAAGAACGATACTGACCGAACAATTTTGTTCATGCGCATGGCTATTCCCCGATCATCTGCACCACCAGCTCCCGCTGGCGCGGCCGGATGTCGAAATCGACATAAATTACCTGCTGCCAGGTGCCGAGCGTGAGGGTCTTTTCGACGAATGGGATGGTCAGGGAGGGACCCAGCAGGGCGGCGCGCATGTGCGAGAAGCCATTTCCGTCATCCCAAGTTTCATTGTGCTTGTAATCCCGATTCGACGGGACCAGTTCCTCGAACATGCGCCGCAGGTCGGCCAGCGCTCCTGGCTCGAACTCGACCGTCGTCAGCCCGCTGGTAGAGGACGGGCAGAAGACCGTCAGCGCCCCGGAGTGCAGCCCGGACTTCTCGACCAGGCGGACCAGGTCACGCGTGATGTCGTAGATGTCGGTGTTCCCCTTGGTGGTCAGGATCAGGCTTCCGGTCTCGACGGTCATGTTGTGCTCCTTGTAAACCACAGACACCTGCACACACTGGCACCGTCCGTCAGGACAAAGGTGCAGCAGGTGCATGTGTGAATACAGTTGAAATGGTGGTTTGATGAATGAATGGAAACCATCCGTGTTCATCCCTTTCATCTGTGGTTTTTGCCTCGCTTAATGGCTTCCTTCCCATATTTATCCTGCAGCTCATCCACCACTTCCTGCAGCTTGCGGCGCTTCTCGGAGCCGGCGTCCCACAGGCCGAGCTGGCGCAGGGGCGGGCCCAGGCTGCTCACCCCCACGCCCAGCAGGCGGACCGCCTTGCCCCGGGCGCGCACCTTGTTCAGCAGGGCCAGGGCGGTCTGGTAGATCTCCTCGTCCTGGTCGGTCGGCTGGGGCAGGGTCACTTGGCGGGTCAGGGTGGTGAAATCCGGCCAGCGCAGCTTGAGCTTGACGGTCGTGCCGGCCAGCCCGCCGTGGCGCAGGTGGCGGCCGACGTCGGCCGAAAGCTCCCGCAACGTACCGGCCAGGGCCTTGTCGTCGCGCACGTCCCGCGAGAAGGTGGTCTCGGAGCTGACGGATTTGGTCTCGCGCTCTGTGCTGACCGGGCTTTCGTCGACGCCGCGGGCGCGCCGGGCCAGGTCACGCCCGTTCTCGCCGAACCAGCGCACCAGGTCCGCTTCGGGGCGGCGGGCCAGGTCGCCGATCGTCTTGATCCCGTAGCCTTCCAGCCGGACGGCCGTCTTGGGCCCCACGCCCCAGAGCATATCGGCCGGGAGCGGGGCCAGGAAGGCGGCCTCCCGCCCGGGCGGGACGACCGTCACGGCGTTGGGCGGCAGACCCATTTTTTTCGAACCCGGCCCTTCGTCTGCGGACCTCGCTCCGCTCGGCCCTCCGCTCAGGGCCTTTTTCTTGCCCACCTCGGTGGCGATCTTGGCCATCAGCTTGTTCGAGGCCACCCCGACCGAGCAGGGCAGGCCGAGCTCGGCGTTGACCCGCCCCTGCAGCCGCCGGGCGACCGTCTCGGGATTTTCGGGCAGGTCGCTGATGTCGACGAAGGCCTCGTCGATCGAGATCTGCTCCACGAGCGGGGACAGGTCGTGCAGGCGCTCCATCACCTTGCGGGACATCTCGCCGTAATTCCCCCGATGATGGGAGACGACCAGCAGCTCCGGACACAGGCGCAGGGCCCGGCTCATCGGCATGGCCGAACGGACCCCGAAGCGGCGGGCTGCGTACGAGCAGGACGCCACCACCCCGCGTTCGTCCGGCCGCCCGCCCACCGCGAAGGCCTTGCCGCGCAGGGACGGGTCGTGCAGTTCTTCGACCGCGCAGAAGAAGGCGTCCAGGTCGAGATGCAGGATGGTGCGGGGCATATAAAAATTATATACCCGTAGGGATGCGACGGCGCCGTGTCCCTACGGTAGATTCAATCGCGCCCGGATTTGTTCGCTCGTCGTCGCATCCGGGGCGACGACCCGGCTGGCGACCACGTCGAGGGCGAACGGCACGGCCCGGACGGATTGCACCCCCCGGCCGTCCAGGGTGACCACCACCAGGGCGGATTGGCGCGTGTCGGGCAGGCCGCCCTGGTCGAACAGGGCGTTGCCCAGACTGTAGAGGACCAGGGTTTTCCCCTGGGCGGTCGGAATCCATTCGGCCGGCTGGAGCACGTGGGGGTGCGAGCCGACGATCAGGACCGCGCCGGCCGCGGCGAACTGCTGCGCCAAAAACTCCTGGCGGTCCGTGGGAGCCCCCTGGTATTCCGCCCCCCAATGGACCACGACGACCACGGCCGCCCCGGTTTCCCGGGCGGAGTGGACGGCCTCGAGGGCGGCTGGCAGATCGATCGGAGCGGTGATGTCGTCGAAAGCCAGGAAGGCCAGCTTCAGGCCGTTCAGCTCCCGGTAGACCGGCTCCGGCCCGGGGCCGAGCGGGGTAAGGCCGGCCTCCGTCACAGCCTGGGCAGTATCCTTCCACCCGTCGGCGCCGCAGTCGAGGGCATGGTTGTTGGCCAGGGAAAGCATGTCCAGGCCCCAGACAGGGAGCAGCCCGGCCCGCAGGGCCGAGCTGCACAGGTTGTATCCATCCCTGGGGGTGGCGTACGTCTCGGCCGGGGCCAGCGGGCTTTCCAGGTTGGCCAGGGACAGGTCGGCCGCCTTCAACTCGGGGGCCAGGTAAGCCAGCGAGCCCGGTTTCGGGTCCACGCCGCGGCCGAGCATCACGTCCCCCAGCAGGGCGAGCGTGACCGTCGGCCGCACCAGGCTGCAGGAAGCCAGGAGCAGGCAGGATGCCAGGAGGACCGCGTTACGCAGTTTGCTCATCGAAGTTTATCCTACCAAGACACAAAGACACGAAGAAGGGTGCCTTCGTGTCTTTGTGGATGGATCGTGGACGGCCCTACGGCGCCACGAACATGCTGGTCCAATCCGGCTGGGCCGGGTTGCTCCCGGCAGCCAGTTGGGCCTGCCAGGCCTCGTCGGTCAGACGGCCGGAGGTGGGCACGTTGAACTCGTAATATGAGTAGACCGCGCCGACGGCCACCCGCCAGGGCGAATCAGGCAGGACCACGTAGATGAGGGTCGGCTGGCCGTCCCCTTCTTCGAGGGCGACCAGGGCGCCGTGCGAGTCGAGCCCACTGGCGACGTCGGCCACCAGGGCGGATTTCTGGTCTTCGAGGATGGGATGGCCCTGGTCGCCTTCCGTGTCGGCAGCTTTCAGGGTGAACTGCTCCAGGGTGCCGCCCCAGTATTGGATCTGCCAGTACTCGTCGGTGGTGATCGCCCCGCCCGAGAGCTCGCGCTCCGAGATGTCCTTCAGGAACTTAAGCTGGGAGATCAGGTTGTCGAGGTTGCCGCGGGTCAGGTCGCTGAGCAGGCTGCGAGACTGCAGCCCGTCCTCGGTCATCTGCGCCAGGGCCAGCAGGCGGGCGTAGGCTTCGGGGTTGGGCTCGACGTACCCGTGCGGGGGCTGGACGTCCGGCCCGCCGCCGCCCATCTCGGCCATGACCTGCTTGGCGTAGAGGATCGTGTCGTGCTTGAGCTCCGTCCAGGAGCCCAGGGCGGTCTGCAGGTCCTTGCGGGTCCAGGCCTGGGTCTGCATGAAGGGCGGATAGGCGCTGCCCTTGGGGGCGATGACCGGCTGGAACGAATACAGCCAGGACCAGTACAGGTTCTGGGTCCAGGAGTCGACTCCCAGGGCGGCCACCTGGCCCTTGACCTTGGTCAGTTGGGTGTCATAGTTGGCGTATTTCGTTTCACCGTCGGCCTTCAGGATGTTGTAAGCTTCGTCGGAACCCATGGCGGCGAAGAAGTCCAGGCCTTTGGGCAGGCCGCGCGGATCATCCATCGTGCCCACGTTGCGCCAAATGACCTGGCCGAAGACGTACTCGTCCAGGGTGAAGCGCTGGCCCATGAAACGGAAACCCTTGGTGACCTGGGCCTTGTCCTGCTCGATCCAGACCCACATCGAGTTGACCTGGGGCGGCGGCAGGGTCTTGGCGGCCTGCTGGAATTGGGCGAAGAGGGCCGCGTCGGCAAACTTGTTCGGGTCGGGATTGGCTCCGAAGATCTGGTCGGAGAGGGCGCCATACTCGTGATAGCCCAGGTCGTCGGATTTGCCGACGATAAAGACGGTCGGGTCGTAGATGTTTTCCCAGAGCGTCACGGCGGAGGTCCCGTCGGGTGCGGTCGCCGAGCGCAGCGCCTGGACGAGCAGCAGGGCCCGGCGGGTCTCGAAATCGTCCGCCTGGCGGAAGGTCAGCCGCCCGTACCACATCATGGCCTTGAAATATTTCTTCAGGTCCTCGCTGCGGGTGTAGTGGCCACGCGGGATGTACTGGCTGTAATCCTCGATCAGGCGCATATCCTGGGATAGGTCGGGCCGGTCCCAGATGGGGGAATAGGTGGCGGCGTTGCCGGCGTTGATCAGGGCCAGCTCGGCGTTGACCATGTCGTTCGCCTCGGCGGGAGCGGGGTCCGAGAGACCCAGGAGCTTATCGGCGACGGCGAAGTAGGCCGCGTTGCGCAGGGCCGGATCTTCCAGGGCAGTGCCCTTCAAGGACTGATACTGGGCCGTGGAAGCCGCCAGCATGGTCGTCGTCAGCGACTTGAGGTCTGAAATGAAGTAGCCCGTTTCCAGGTCGCGCAGCATCTTGTCGAAGATCAAGTGGTAGACGTGATAGACCGAATCGGTCGTGATGAAGACCGGCACTTCCATGTAGCGGTTCTGTTCGTAGGCCTGGTAGAACTCACGGTATTGGCCGGGGACCGGCGCAGCCACCACGAATCCGTTCTGGGCCAGCAACTTGCGCTGCCCATCCGTCAGCGTGACCTTGTCGAGGCCCTGCACCTGGCCCAGGTCCACGGGCAGGGTGTAGCCTCCCCCCTGGAAAGTCTGCGGGAGCTTGGCGGCGACTTCGTCGTAGGCGGCGAAAGCCGGCGGGTAGACGTTGGCTGGGATCGTCCCGGCGGTCGGCGATGCTTGAGGCGCCGAGGTGGCAGCCGACGGCGCGGTTGCCGTCGGGACTGCACAGGCTGACTGGACGAGTACGATCGCCAGGAATGCCCAGATGATTTTGCGGATATTCGTTCTCATAGCTTCTCCTCTAAGGAACCAGAATCAGAATATGGCCGTTCCCGGCCCGGACCAGGGCAAGTTCATCGAATGTGCCCTCTATAATAGAGACGACGGTGAAGCCAAAACTGTTCCATTCCCAGATCTTGAGCGCCCGCGCCGGGGCGGACCGGGAATCTGCGTACGAGCCTTCGAGCGTGACCAGCTCCTGGTTCCCGTCGCCGGTCAGGTCGGCCGCCACGAAGGCTTTGACCGGCTCAGCCATGGCGGAACCGGCCCAAACCTCCTGGTACCCGCCATGGACCCAGCCGACCAGGATGAGTTGGCAGGAATCGCCCCGGGCGTCCTGGTAACTGTCGATGCGCCCGCCGGACGGCAGCCACCTGTCCACCGGCCAGGGCTGGAAGGGCCGCCAGACGAGCAGGGCGGCTTCCGGCGCGCCATCGTGATCCAGGTCGGTGATCCCGGCCTGGACGACCTGCCAGGTGGACGGGCTTTGCCAGACGATCTTCCCGCCCGAGAGCAGGGAGGCCTGCCCGCCCGAGAGGGTCAGCCGCTCGGGAAGGCC
>DATJPX010000127.1:0-28998 GCA_035506155.1 Anaerolineales bacterium | reverse complement strand
CAGGTGGTCGGAGAGGCCTGGGGATTGACCGCGGGCATCCTGTCTGCCCTGGCGACAGGACTAGCCGTCGGGTTCGGGGCCGGATTGCTGGTGCGCTGGGGGTGGGGAAAACTGATCCGGCCGGGACGGTCTGCCCGGGTGCAGAAAGCGGCTTGACGGCAGGGGGTATTTTCGGTTTGCACGATTCCCATCCGCCGCTCTGCCATGTCGATGACAAGAGTCTGTAAACAAAAAAAGCTCCCCGAAAAATCCAAGGAGCTTTCTGTGAGCGCGGAGAGGCTCGAACTCTCAACCAATGGCTTAAAAGGCCACTGCTCTACCATTGAGCTACGCGCCCATAGCGGAGTGCATTCTATCATGCCCATCTGGACGCGTCAATTGCGGATCGTCGAAGAAAAGCCGGTTCACCCGGACGGGGATGATTCTATTCGTTGTCCAGGAAGGTCTCCAGGTTGGTGAAGGTGGCCTTCAGGGCTTCCCGGCGGGTCGAGTAATACTTCTCCTGGCCCCTGGCGGTCAGGTTGACCAGGCCGGCCAGCCGCAGCTCGCTCAGGTGGTGGGTGACGGTGGGAGCGCGCAGGCGCAGCCGGCGGGCCAGCTCGGAGGGCGTCAGCTCCTCCTTGCTCAGGTAGAACAGGATCTTCAGGCGGGTGGAATCGGACAGGGCGTTCAATTCCCGCAGCAGGCCATCCGGGACGAGCTCGCCCGGGGTGGCCGACATGGTCGCCGGCCGGGCGCCGAACAGGAAGATGGATTGATGATTGCCGATATTTTCGAGCAGCACCAGCGGGGTGGTCCAGTAGGCCGGGATGAGGATCAACTGGTTTTCGATCGTTTCGGTGACGTGGACGCCCTGGGATAATTCGACGATCAGGTCTGGGATGCTCAGCCTTTTTGCCAGCTCCTTGGCGTGCTGCAGGCCGGCTTCCAGGACCGGGGCGACCCGCTTTTCTTCCTCCTCGAAGAACGACTGGTGATAGGCCTGCAGGGCCGAGAGGAGCAGGTTCCCGGATTCTTCCGGCCGCACCCACCACTCCAGGAAATTCGTCATCGCCGCTTTTTCGTGGCCGGGTTTTTCCGCCATTTCGGCCTCGAGCCCCGACAGGTCGGTTTCGTCCCAGGCGCGCCGCTCGTAGGTCCGCAGGAAAATCTCCCTGAATTTTTCGTCGTGCCAGGTATCGACGCAGGCGAGCGCCCGCAGGCGGTCGGCCGGCGGGATCTGTTTGAGCGCCCACATGGCGCTGATGGCGTCCTTGGAGCCGGGGATTTGCCGGTACACCCATTGGAGCGGGAACCCCAGGAAGGGGACGACCTCTTCCAGGAATTTACGCTCGGCAGCCGGGATCCGAGAGCGAATCCCGGCTGCCCAAGCCGCGCGTAACCCATAATGTTCGGGTTCATGGAGGACTTGCAAACTGACGAATAACTCGTAAGCGGTGCCCGCTTCCCAAATGATTTGAATGGGGGTGGATTCCGGATTGTCCGTCATGCCATCTTCCCGGTGAGAGGCATGTGTTTCAGGCTGGAGGCCGTCATCTTTTCACCGATGTCGATGAAGAGCTTGCCCGCCTGGTAGGTCAGGCGATCGCGCAGGGTGGGGAAGTGGGCCACCCGGGCGTAGTTCTGGGCATATTCTTCCATGTTCTCGCAGGCCGATTCGTGCCGATCGGCTTCGATGAGCAGGCTGGTGGTGGGGAATAACATATTTCGCTCCTGTCTCCTCTGGCAAAGACCATTACCTATATTAGGCGCTTGTCTTTATTAGACTCTAATCTAATTAGATTATAGTCTAATACACAAGGCCTGTCAAGGGGATTCCATGATTGTGACATCCGGGCGGGCGGCAATCGGGTATACTTTTTCCGCAGCCCTTTTCTGGGGCCTGCCTCGACCTGATCCGCATCCGCAATGAACCGCAAACGAACGATCCTCGTCGTCAGCCTTTTGGCAGCCCTGGCCCTGGTTGGGAGCCTGCTCGCCTACACCTTCGCCGGCCTGCCGGATGTCAATTCCCTGCCGGAGCACCTGCGCCAGCCTAGCTTGCGCATCACCGACCGGGACGGCCGCCTGCTCTACGAAGTCCTGCCGCAGGACAGCGGGCGGCACGCGGTGATCTCCCTGGACCGCCTGCCCCCTTGCATGAAGCAGGCCACCCTGGCCGCCGAGGACCAGAATTTTTACCAGAATCCCGGCGTGGATGTGGAGGGGATCGTACGGGCTTTTTGGATCGACCTGCAGGGCGGGGAAACGCTGGCCGGGGGCAGCACCATTACCCAGCAGGTGGCGCGCAGCTTGTTGCTGTCGGACGAGAGCCGGCAGCGCACCCTGCGCCGGAAGCTGCGCGAAGCCTTGCTGGCCTGGGAGCTGGCGCGCAAATATTCCAAGGACGATATCCTGTCCCTGTACCTCAACCAGACCTATTACGGCGCCTTCGCCTACGGCGTGGAGGCGGCTTCCCAGACCTACTTTGGCAAGCCGGCCTCGGACCTGCTCCTGCCTGAATGCGCCCTGCTGGCCGGGCTGCCTCAGGCGCCGAGCCTGTATGACCCATTTTCCAACCCGGACGGCGCCCTGAAGCGCCAGCAGGTCATCCTTGGGTTGATGAAAAAGGACGGGTTCATCGGCCAGGAGGAATACCAGCAGGCCCTGGAATCTCCATTGAGCTACAACCAGGCGCCTTTTCCAATCAACGCGCCGCACTTCGTCTGGATGGTCAAAAGCCAGGTGGACGGCCTGTTCGAAAGCGGCCGCCTCGACCGGCAGGCCAGCCTGGTTGTGCGGACCACCCTCGACCTGGACATCCAGCGCATCGCCGAAACAGCCGTCGCCCGCCAGATCGCCCATTTCAAGGACGACCAGGGGATCGACCACCGCGTGAACAACGCCGCCGTGGTCGTCCTGGACCCGCGCTCCGGAGAGATCCTGGGGCTGGTCGGGAGCGCGGATTACTTCAACAGCGCCATCCATGGGGCGGTCGATATGGCGATCTCCCCGCGCCAGCCCGGCTCGGCGTTCAAGCCGTTCGTTTACGCGGCGGCCTTCGACCCCCAGTCCAACGCCCCGTGGACCGCCGCCACGCCCATCTTGGACGTACAAACCGTCTTCGCCACCCACGATGGCAAAACTTACATTCCCCAGGATTATGACACTCTCGAGCACGGCGTGGTGCCGGCCCGGGTGGCGCTGGCATCTTCATTGAACATCCCGGCCGTCGCCACGCTCGACAAGGTGGGCGTCGCCAACATGGTCAGCCTGGCCCACCGGCTGGGGATCAGCTCCCTGGGCGATCCCGACGAGTTCGACCTCTCGCTCGCCCTGGGCGGGGGGCAGATGAGCCTGCTCGAGCTGACGACCGCCTACGCCACCCTGGCCAACCGCGGATCCTTCCCGGGCGATTCTGCCATCCTGGACGTGCGCGATGCCGACGGGAATCTGCTTTACACCCCGGAAAAGGCCCGGCAGCCCCAGGTCTTCGACCCGCGGGTGGCCTGGCTGATCAGCAACATCCTCAGCGACGACCAGGCTCGCCAGATCGGCTTCGGCCTGAACAGC
This sequence comes from Anaerolineales bacterium, assembly GCA_035506155.1. Lineage (GTDB taxonomy): Bacteria > Chloroflexota > Anaerolineae > Anaerolineales > Villigracilaceae > UBA877. Next base: position 25,446 of record DATJPX010000127.1, on the reverse strand, counting down.
ACCCTCAAGCTGGACCGCCCGGTGGCGGTCAAGACCGGCACCACTTCGAACTTCCACGACAACTGGACGGTCGGGTATACGCCCAGCCTGGTGGTGGGCGTGTGGGTCGGGAACAGCGACTACCAGGCCATGCGGGACGTCAACGGCCTGACCGGGGCCGCCCCGATCTGGCAGGAGACCATCCGGGCGATCCTGCAAAACCGCCCGCCCGAGGACTTCCTCCGCCCGGCGGACATGCTTCATATCGACGTCTGCACCTATTCCGGCATGCTGCCGACCCCCCTGTGCGACAAGACCCACATGGAATGGTTCATCCCGGGCACGCAGCCAACCCAGCCCGACACGGTCTACCGCCAGGTCTGGATCGATACGGCCACCGGCCGGCTGGCAGTGGATTCGACCCCGGCTGACCGGCGCCGCCCGCTGATCGTCCTGGACCTGCCGCCGGCCGCCCAGCGCTGGGCGCACTCCCAGGGCCTGCGCCTGCTTTCCGACCTGACCGCGCCGGCCGATGGAATCCAGGCCGGGGAGTTGGTGATGATCTCCCCGGAGCCGAATACCACCTACCGGATCTCGGACAAATTGGCCCTGTCGGACCAGCAGTTGCCGGTCGAGACGCTGGCCGGCCAGGGCGTGACCGGCATCTCCCTCTGGGTGGACGGCCGCCTGCTTGGCAAATGCGGTTCGGCGCCCTACCTGCTCTGGTGGCAGCTCTCCGAAGGGCAACACCAGTTCTGGGCGGAGGGCGTCACAGCCGACGGCCGGAGGGTGACCAGCGATGTCGTCATGGTCACGGTAACGCGATAAAAAAACAGGGCGTGTATTGGATGGCACGCCCTGTTCGATCAGACCGGAGATCCCTGCTACGGTTTCACGACAAATATGCTTCCGGCGCTCCTCCCGGCGACATCCGGGAAGTAGAATTCGCTGGCCGTTACCGGCAGGACGTTGAATTGGCCTGCGCTGCTGGCCCGCGCCAGGTAGGTGATCACGTAGGTGCCGGCCGGCAGGTAATCTGCCGACATGACTACCTTGGTATCGTAGATCTGTTTGTAGTAGAAGTACCACCAGCCCCAGCCATACCGGCCGTAGTCCTGGATCGTGTAGGAGGTGGGGACCTCCTGGGACGTTTGCAGGGAGGCGTCGATGGCTTCCAGTCCGGCCGGCAGCGGGTCGTCGATGACCACGTAGTGCAGGCTGTCGGGAACGACGATCGTCAACCGCACCTGGACCAGGTCGTTGCGCTGGGCCTCGGTGATTGGGGTCTTGGGATCGTCCGGGCGGAAATACTGCCGTGAGACGATGATCCCCTGGTCGAGCGGGGTGACATCCGCCACGGGCAGTGAATAGCTCAGGTAGGCGTCGTAGTAGAGCGTGCCCGGGCCGTTGCCGCGGGTCAGGACCAGGTAGTTGGCCGCGTCGGAAAGCAGTTTATCGGCGGCGATATTCAGGGTGGTCGTATCCGTCAAATGGGCGGCATCCGCCTGGCCGGATTGGACCAGGTCGCCGTTCAGCCCGATGGCGTACGAAAAGTTCGTCTGGTACTCGCCCGAAAGGGTCAGCCAGTTGGTCAGGGCCATCAATGACCAGGCGGTCTCCTGGGTGGAGTACCAGTGGCCGGACCGGCTGCTCTTCATCAGCCAGCGGATGCCGTTCGGGATGAGGGCGTTCTTCGGGTCGACCTGGATCAGGGCATTCAGAACGATGGCGGTCGTGCGCACATCCGTATTCCAGTTCCAATAATCCGTGTCCTTTTCGTTCCACCAGGCGCTCCCGGCGGAGGTGGCAGCCGCGCTGTCGATCTCGGAAAGCAGGGTCGGAATGCGCCCGTCCTGCGGGTTGGAAATGTACATTGCCTGCATCAGGAAGGCCTTGCCGTAGATGTCCAGCCCGCTCCGGTTCACGTACAGTCCATTGGCCACGCCGTCGTTGGGCTGGCCGCCTTCCGCCAGGGCGAAGAGCATGAAAGCCACCTGGTTGTTCTGCCAGTTTTGGTTCCCGGAGCTGACCGCCGGGAGGTTCGCGCTCAGATAATTCAGTCCGTTTGTGAGGACGCTGTCCGAAACGGTGTACCCGGACTTGCGCGCCTCGACCAGGCCGATGATGACGTAGGCGCTCGTGGTGGGCTGGCTTTGCGAGCCCGGCCACAGGCCCCAGCCGCCGTCGTAATTCTGGTTGCTGTTGATCCGCTGCAGCGCCGGGCGGACGTTCTCGTCCAGCGACTTCTGCAAGTCACTGGTGGACTTGCCTGCCACGGTCAGGGCCCGGATGCTGAGCAGGTTCGGCAGGAAGCGCGAAACGGTCTGTTCCATGCACAGGTATGGATAGTCTTCCAGGTAGGTCAGGCCGTCGGTCATCGAGGCTGCGATGGATGGGGAGGCGCTCACCGTCAGGCTGGGATTCGAAAAATCGACGGATTGCGGCAGGAGGACCGACTGGGTGACCGAGTCGGCCTGCATCAGCGCCCCCGAGCTGCCGACCGCTTCGGTGACGTGGTATGCCAGGATGGGGATGCCCCCGCCCGGAAGCGTGCCGAGGGTCGGGCGGGTGGAATCGGTGTACCCGCCTCCGTCGGCCTGGGCGACCAGGTCGACGCGGGTGGCGTCGGCTTTGACGGTCAACTGCCAGGTGACGTAGGACTGCTGGAGGGCCGGCACCTCGACGGTTTGGGCGGCCTCCGACTGCAGGCTGACTCCCTCGGCCGTCGTCAGCGCCACCTTGACTGCCAGGTCGTCCTTGGTATTGTTGTGCACGACCACACCGATCTGGGCCTGGTCGTCGATGACGAAGAAGCGCGGCGTCTGCAATTGGATGGAGAGCGGACGCGTGGCGAGGATCTCCTGGGTGGCTTCCCCGACCCGGGTGTCGTCCGTGACGGCCCGTGCATCCATCTGCCAGGTGGTCAGGTTGTCGGGCAGGGTGACCTTGACGCGGGCGATCCCGTCCGGGCCGGTCGTGACCTGGGCGTCCCAGAAGGCCGTATCCTTGAAGTTTTCGCGGATGCTGATGATGCCCAGATTGTCCTCGCCCTTGCCGCCGCCGCCACCGCCGCGCTCCCCACTCGGGGAAGTCTCCTGATAGTTGGCGTTGAAATCTTCGGCGTTCAAGACGATCGAGTTGGCTGTGACCACCCCCAGCGCTTTCATTGGATAGAAGGCGGCCATCGGCGTCAGCGAGTTCGAGGGCGCCAGGGCCAGGACGGCCTTGTCGATCAGCGCCAGCGAGACGTCCGCCTGGACCGGCCGGCCGGACAGGTCCTTTGTCACGATGGTATAGGTCACGTCATCCCCCGGCTTGGCAGTGGACTTGTCGCTGAAGATGCCGACGTCGATGCTTTGCTGGCTTGGATTGATGGTGAGGGTGGTCATGCCGATCTTGAAATCGGACGGATGCTTCCCATCCGCTCCCTTGACCACCGTAACGGTGACGTACATGACCGGGGCCATATCTGCCGTGATGGGCAGCTCGTAGACGGTGCTGTTGCTGTCCAGCTTGACGACTTTCTTCTGGTAGATGTGGCCGCGTTCGAGCGTGATCAGGGCGTACACCTCGCCCTGGAAAGGCTGGGCGATCATGATCCGGGCGGTATCGCCGGGATCGTAGGATTTTTTGTCGGCGATCAACTGGAAGGAGCGATCGTTCGTCTGCTGCCAGGCGATGTAGGTCTGGCTGGAGATCCAAAGGTAGGAGGAAGCCTTGCTCTTCCGGCCTCTGCCATCCGTGGAGGTGACGATGGCCTTGTATTCGCCGCCCACCGAGGGGGTGAACGAAACCTGGGCCAGCCCGTCCGCATCCGTCTTCACGGAGAGTGTGCTGACCGGGATGTTCTTGACCGAGGTCTCCCACTTGGACACCCCGTTCTCGTCCTGCTTGACCACGCTGAACCACAGCTGGTTGACGATCTGTACGCTGACCGCCTGATTCGCCACCGGCTGGTCGTTCATGTCCAGGACGGCGATGTGGAACGTCTGGGGTTTCCCCTGGGTGCCGACGTAATCCTCCGTGCGGATGCCCGGGTGCAGGGCGCTGCCGTAGACGATCAGGCTGGCATGGTCTCCCACCAGGTTGCCGCCCACGTCGGTGACGTTGACGCTGAAGACGGTCTGCTGGTCGGTGTTGCCGTTGTTCAGGCTGGCGGTCTGGGCAAGCCCGAAATGACCGTCCACATCCGTCGAGCCGCTGCCGTTCTGGATGACCGTATTGTTGGACGGTCCGTTGTCGTAGGCATAGTAAGATGAATAATCGAAATCGCTGAAGCTGTACGAACTGTACTTGTCTGGCGGGGAGTAATAATATGGGTTGGACTCCATGAACCAGTCCACCTGGGCGTTGGCGACATTCCCGCCGGAGTAGTAGGATGCCTGCAGGCTGAACTGGACGGGGTCCCCGGCCACTGCCGTCCCGGGCGTGACCCCGGTCGTCACCTGGAATTCGGGCTTGGTGTAGGCCGCCACCCGGAAAGGCACCGAGCTGATGATCGTCTCCTCGGCGGAGCGCCGCACGGAAATGTCGTAGTTGCCCACCTGGGCGTCGTCGCCGACCTGGAAGTCCCCGCTGAACGAGCCGTCCTTGGACAGCGACACATCGCCCTGGAAAAGCTTGCCCTGGTCGTTCTCGATGGTGATGTTCACCTTCGCCACATCAGGCAGGCTGTAATGCAGGTCATCGTTGGTGCGCACGATCCCCTTGTAGAATACGGTCTGGCCGGGGCGGTAGAGCGCCCGGTCGGTGTAGACATAGGCGGTATACGCCTCGGCCGGGGTGTAGTAATCCGACCAGATGCCGAACTGGCCCTCGCTCACCCCCGAGCCCCACTGCAGGGCGGCCATGGCCAGGTGGGCCGGGTCGTCGCTGCGCGCGAAGCTGACGTCGGGCGCATTCTGGACATAGGCCAGACCGTTTGCGTCGGTCGTGCCTCTCCCGACCTCAGTCATGAACTGGTTATAGAAGATCACCGGAACGTTCGGGACGGGCTGGCCGGTCTCCTGGTCCACCAGCCAGGCCAGGGCTTCGGTCTGGCTGGCTTTCAGGGTCAGGCTGTCGGGGGCGACGATGAAGATGGCCCCCTGGAGGTACCGGCCCGACTGGGTGATCGGATTGGCGGTCATGCCGACGAAGTAGTACCCGGGGCCGAGCGGACCGCTCGCTTCCAGGTCCAGCCGGATGCGCCCCAGGTTATCCTTTTGGGCGACGAGGTTGGGCGTCCATTCCCCCAATGCCTTTTTGCTGGAATTGTCCACGTTGGTCAGCAGGGACTGATCTTGGAGCATGGCCGAAAATTCGTCGTAGGTCAGCGAGTAGAGCGAGACCTTGGCGGAGGTCAGGTTGGTGTATTCGAAGAAGACCGATTTCTCACCTTTGGCCCGGTAGATGAGCGGATAGTAGGGAACGAGCAGGTTGGCGCTCGGGTCCAGCCCGGCGGTCTCGAAGCTGAAGGAGTACTCGCTTTTGATCGTGTTGCCGTAAATATCTGCCATCCCGGGCAGCAAGCGGACCACGTAACTCGTGGACGGGTCCAGGCCGTAGACGTTCAACTGGTAGTGGGTGTCGTCGTAATAATAGCTGACCGGCTGCTTGGGTTGGGGCGAGATCGCCACCCGACTTTTCAGGCTGTCCAGGTTCATCGGGGAGACGAAATTGATCGTCATGGCCCCCGTGAAATTGGTCTGTTTTCCGGATTCGGGCGATACGCTGTCGACGCGCGGCAACGGGAAGGTGGCCAGCTTGACCTGGTAGCGCTCCTGCAGCGTGCCGCCGTCCTGCGCGCTCGCGGAGGCGTCGAGAGTCAGGTCGTAGAAGCTGGCGATGGTATACCGGCCGGCCGGCACGATCGAAAGCTGGGTATCCCCGGCGTCCCAACTGAGCCGGACGGGGAAGGCAGCCCCGGTCTCCCGGTTGCTGAATTTCAGCGCCGCGGCCACACTCTTCTCGTCCATAGGCTGGTTGAAAATCAGCATGAATCCCTGGTTGAGCAAAATGCTATCGATATCCCGCGAGTAGACATTCCCTTCGCCTGTCAGGACGAACTTGGCGACGGATGGAGAGCTGGTTTTGAATCCCCAGACATAATCTTGGTCAAGGCTGCTGCCGGTCGTGTCGCGCAGGCTGCTGCGCACCCGGACCTGGTAGCTGGTGCCGCTGCTCAACCCTTTGTCCGGCTGGTAGACGTAGACCGAGGAGCTGACCCATTCTCCGGTCCCGGCGACGGGTGGGGTGATCTCGATCGGGCTGGGCAGGTTGAGCTGGTCCTCGATGCTCATCAGGGGCACGACCGGCTTGTTGAAGATGACCGTGATGGCGCTCTTGTAGTCCACATCCTCGGTTGCGTCGGCCGGGAAGACCTGTCCCACCACCAGCGCATCCGTCGTCTTGAAATCGATGCGGATCTCCTGCGCCAGTTTGGTCCCGTCCGCGCCGGCGGCGGCCGTCGAAAGGACCGCCGTATAAGCCTTCCCGGGATCCAATGTTTTCCCCGGCTTGAATTGCAGGGTGTGATCATCCAGCCAGGTCAGCGTACCGAAAACGGGCAAACCCGCCTCGTCCTGGAACGACCAGGCGGCCCCGGTCTTGGACTGGTCCATGGCGCGGTCGAAGGTCAACTGGATCGTTGGTAAAAGGTCCAGCCTCTGCCCTTGAATGGGGGATTGATGGAGGATTTGCGGGGAGTTCGCCGGCGTGACGCCCACGGACAGGCTTTCCGTGGGGGTTGCCTGCGGTTCACTCCGGCAGGTGGACAGGAACAACACGGAGATGATCGCAGCGACGAAAGTTAACCAACGCAAAGAGGTTTTCATGCTAATCCCTTTCCCGAACGAACGTTACATGGAGTGGCCTTGCCGTCCGCTTTGGCTGAGACCCGCCGACTTCGCATAGCAAATATACCATTTCCACCTATACAATCTAGTATATTACTATATTGCCGGCGCGACTACCCGACGGGTGACCTGCGCCCGCCCGACAGGAATCTGACGCTGCAGCCGGCCGGGATGTTCCCGGGCCGGTTTGGCCGGTAAGGTATAATTCGACCATTCTTTTCAGAAATGGTCCCCTCCTATGTCTGTAACCTTCCAATCCATCATCTTGAAACTGCAAGAATTCTGGGCCGAGAAGGGCTGCCTGGTCTGGCAGCCCTATTACACCCAGGTCGGCGCCGGGACGATGAATCCGGCCACCTTCCTGCGGGTGCTCGGACCTGAGCCCTGGAACGTCGCCTACGTGGAACCCTCCGTTCGCCCGGATGACGGGCGCTATGGCGAAAATCCCAACCGCTTCCAGCTTCACTACCAGTTCCAGGTCATCCTGAAGCCCGATCCCGGGAACCCGGTCGAGCAGTACCTCGACTCGCTCAAGGCCATCGGCATCGACCCGCGCGCCCACGACATCCGCCTGGTGGAGGACAACTGGGAGCAGCCGGCCATCTCGGCCTGGGGCCTGGGATGGGAGATCTGGCTGGACGGCCAGGAAATCACCCAGTTCACTTACTTCCAGCAGGTCGGCGGGCAGAGCCTCGACCCGGTGGCCGTGGAGATCACCTACGGCCTGGACCGCATCCTGATCGCCCTCAACAACGCCGCAGCCATCTGGGACGAGCCCTGGAACGACAAGGTCAAGTACGGCGATGTCCGCCGCCAGGAGGAATTCGAGCACAGCAAGTATTACTTCGAGATCGGCGACGTCGACCGGTTGCGCCAGATGTTCGATCTCTACAAGGCTGAGGCCGAAGCCTGCCTGGCTGCCGGCCTGGTCCTGCCGGCCCATGACTACGTCTTGAAATGCTCCCATACCTTCAATGCCCTGGACTGCCGCGGCGCCATCGGTGTGACCGAACGCCAGGTCTTCTACGGCCAGATGCGCGAGATGGCGAGAAAAGTCGCCGAAACGTACCTGGAACAGAGGAAAGCCGCGGAATTTCCGCTCTTAAAGCCAGAAGGAAGAATGCAGAATGCAGAATCGAAAGTGTCAGCACCCCATTCTGCATTCATCGATCAGCCTTCTGCATTTTTGCTGGAAATCGGCGTCGAGGAGCTTCCCGCCTCTGACCTGGACTCGGCCCTCGAGCAGCTGCGCAAGAATGTGCCGGCCTGGCTCGACGGGCTCCACCTGGAGCATGGGGACGTGCGCGTCTCCGGGACCCCGCGGCGGCTGGCCGTCTTCGTCGAGACGCTTGCGGCGCGCCAGCCCGACCGGGAGGACTTGGTCAAAGGTCCTCCCGCCGAGCGCGCCTTCGGCCCGGACGGCGTCCCGACCCCGGCGGCGATCGGTTTCGCCAAGGGCAAGGGCCTGATGCCCAAAGACCTGGAAGTGCGTGAGATGGACGGCGGCAAATACGCCGTCGCCGTCGTCAAGCAGGCCGGACGCCCCAGCCACGCAGTCCTGTCCGAAGCCCTGCCTGGGCTGGTTGCCGGGATCAAGTTCGACAAGTCGATGCGTTGGAATGCTTCCAACGTGGCCTTCTCCCGCCCGCTCCGCTGGCTGGTGGCGCTCCTGGGCGAGGCGGTCGTCCCGTTCGAGTATGCCGGCTTGAGGTCGGGGAACGTCTCGAAGGGCCTGCGCCCGTATGGCTCCCCGGAGATCCGGCTCGCGTCCGCCAAGAGCTATTTCGACGCCATCAAGAAGAACGGCATCCTCCTGGACGTGGACGAACGCAAGAAGTTCATCGAGGCCGAAGTCAAGAAACTGGCCGCCTCGGTGAATGGCGAAGCCGTCATGCCTCCCGAGCTCCTGGCCGAGGTGGCAAACCTGGTCGAGCTGCCCACGCCTCTCCTGGGCAGCTTCGAGGCCCAATTCCTGGAACTCCCGCAGGATGTGCTCATCTCGGTAATGAAGAAGCACCAGAGATATTTCCCGATCCGGAAGGATGGGAAGCTCCTGGCGAATTTCGTCATCGTCCGCAACGGCGACGCCGAGCAGTTGGACCTGGTGCGGGAAGGCAACGAGCACGTGGTGCGCGCCCGCTTTGCGGATGCCAATTTCTTCGTCCGCGAAGACCTGAAACACAAGCTGGAGGATTTCCGGCCGCGCCTGGGAACGCTGATTTTCCAGAAGAAGCTCGGCTCGATGCTCGATAAGAACGAGCGGGTCGAAAAACTGACCGGGGCGCTGATCCCGATGCTGGGGCTGGCGGCGGACGAGGCGACCTATGCCCGGCGCGCCGCCCACCTGCTGAAAGCGGACCTGGTCACCAAGATGGTGGTCGAGATGACCTCGCTACAGGGGATCATGGGCCGTGAATACGCCCTGCGCTCGGGGGAGAGCGCCGAGGTGGCGGAAGCCATCGGCGAGCAGTACCAGCCTGTCCCGAAGAGCAAGCCCGGGCTGGCGGTGGCCCTGGCGGACCGCCTGGATTCGCTGGCCGGTCTGTTCGCGGCTGGGCTGGCGCCCACCGGCACGAAGGATCCCTTCGGGCTGCGCCGGGCCGCCATCGGGGTGGTCCAGCCGCTGATCGAGCACGAGATCGATTTCGATCTGGGCGGGGCCGTGAAAGCGGCAGCCGCCCTCGAACCGGTGCCGCTCAGCGATGAGGTGCGCGCCCAGGTGCTGGAGTTCATTACCGGTCGGCTGCGGGTCGTCCTGCTGGATCGCGGCGACCGGTACGATATCGTCGACGCAATCCTGGCGGCCCAGGCGGGGAATCCGGCCGGGGCGGGGCGGGCCGTCAAACAGTTGTCTGCCTGGGTCGGCCGCAAGGACTGGAACACGCTCCTGCCGGGATACGCCCGCTGTGTGCGCATCACCCGCGATCAGAAGGAACACTTCAAGGTCGATCCCAAGTCGTTCGTCGAAGAGGCGGAGAAAAAACTCTTCGCCGCTTTGGATGCGACTGAAAAACGGGATCGACAAGCTGGGTCTGTCGACGATTTCCTGAACGCCTTCGTCCCGATGCTGCCGGCCGTCAACGAATTCTTCGATAAAGTGCTGGTCATGGCGGAGGACAAAAAGGTCCAGCAGAATCGCCTCGGCCTGCTGCAGCGCCTTGCCGCCCTGGCGGACGGCGTCGCCGACATGTCGAAGCTGGAAGGGTTCTAAAATAGCTCTATCTAATAAAAACCGGAGCGAGGTCATCCTCGCTCCGGTTTGCTTATTTCTGAATCAGGAACATCCCGATCACGATCACCAGCATGCCCAGCCACTGCGTGGGGGATATGTTCTCATGAAAGAACAGCCGGGCCGCCAGGATTTGCACGCCGATGATCGCCAGTCCCTGGACCATGGGCTGGGCGACGTGCAGCGGCAGGTACTTGAGCAGCCCTGTCAGGGTCAGCACGGTGACCAGCCCGGCCAGGTTGCCGACGACCTGCCAGCCGACCAATCCCTTCCAGTTGCCGGCCAGCGCGGACAATTTGAAGCTGGCGTTGCCGATCACGTTGAAGATCAGGTTGAGCAGGAACAGACCGGCGATGAGCCCCAGGTTGCCCTGGGCGAGCGGCGCGAGCGAAAGGCGAAAACGTTGGATCATGGCATTCTCCGTATCGGGTGAGTGAATCCATTGTACACAACAACGAAAACCGGAGAGGGGTTTTCCTCTCCGGTTTTATCATCGAATGCGGGCTTAGCCCGGACAGAACAGTACGGCTACTGGGCCGCCGGAGGTCGATGCGGTATGGCCGTGGCTGTCCGCGACCCGCACAGTGAAGGAGACCGAGCCGTTCGCACCGTGCAGGGCGTTATAAGTATTCAGGTCCAGCGGCAGGACGGCCTGGTAGTTGCCGCTGCCCAGCGCCCCCATGGTCAGGGAGCCGGTCACGCCGCTCGAGTAGCGATAGTCCAGGCTGACCGTGGAGGGACCGGGGGCGATGGTCGCGTGTACGCTGATGGTGATCGAATTCGGCCCGCAGCCGGTGTAGTAATAGCCGGTATCCGCCGGATCGATGCGGGTGATGGTCACGCTTGGCAGGACGACCGGGGCGGACGTGAAGGTGGGCGTGGGCGGCGCGGCGGCGGGACAGGGGTCCCAATGCACGCTGATCGGTCCGACCGGCCCGCCGACCCCGCCGAATTCGTGGCTGAAGGCCTCGACGTAGACGTACAACATATACGAACCACCGGCGATGCCCCAACGAGCTGCATCGGTGTTCAGGTTGGTGCTCCAAAGATAAGTTCCGTCCGGCTGGCGGGTCATGATATTCGGATCAAAGGGAACGTCTCCCAGCCCAAACGGTCCGGAGCTGGTCGGCGTGTCGTACACGTAGCTGACCCGCACCGTGTCGAGAGTGGATAGATCGCCGTGCACGCTGGCCTTGACCTTCAGCGTCGAGGGCTCGCAGGCGCCGTAATGGACGTGGTCATAGACGACATTGGCATCGATCGTCACGGGCAGGGCGGTGGGGGTGAGCGTCGGCCCGGCCGGGGTATCGGTGAGGCTGGCCCCCGCGCCGGCGATGGGGCTGCCACAATCCGCTTTCGCCGGATCGCAGGTCGTGGAGGTGGCGGCCGGGGCGGTGGCAGTCGCGGTCGTCTGGACGCCGGCCCCGCCTGGGAGGTTGCAGGCGGCCAACAGGAGGATCCCTGTGGACAGGAGGAGTAAACTCTTCGTGAATCGTACGCTTGTTTTCATCGTTGCCTCGTTCGATAAATGTGGATAAAATCTATCAGTTTCAGCATCAATCTTATCATCCCGCCCGGTAAAATGCCATTTTTGCCGCCTCGGACAAAGGTCATAGCCCAGCCTGACCAAGTGCCGCTTGCGCCGCTCCCCCGGTGCGTCTATAATGCTCTTGCGCCATGTCCCAAATAGACGAAATCAAATCCCGCATCGACATCGTTGACCTGGTCTCGGAGACCGTAAAACTGCGCCGCACCGGAAAGAATTTTTCCGGCCTGTGCCCGTTCCACAACGAAAAAACCCCCTCCTTCATCGTCTCGCCCGACCGGCAGACGTGGCGCTGCTTCGGCCAATGCGGCGAAGGCGGGGACATCTTCAAGTTCGTCATGAAGAAGGAAGGCTGGGATTTCAAGGAGGCCCTGCGCTACCTGGCCGAGCGGGCCGGGGTCAAGCTGGAGGCCTTCAGCCCGCAAAAGCAGGAGGAGAAGGAAGAGCACGACCGCCTGCGCACGCTGCTCGAGGAAGCCCTGGCTTTCTACCGTCACCAGCTCCTGAACACCCCGGCGGGCAAACCGGCCCTGGACTACATCCACGAGAAGCGCCACCTGAGCGACGCGACCATCGAGACCTTCGGGATGGGCTACGCCCCTCAAGGCTGGGACAATGCCCTGAAATATTTCAAGGAAAAAGGGTATGCCGAGCAGGAGTTGGTCGAAGCCGGCCTGGCCACTCTGCGTGACAACGGCGGCTATAACGACAAATTCCGCAACCGGCTGATGATCCCCATCCGGGACGAGAACGGCAAGATGACCGGCTTCGGGGCGCGCATCCTCGACCCGAAGGATTTCCCCAAGTTCATGAATTCGCCCGAGACGCCGCTCTTCAGCAAGAGCCGCCTGCTCTACGGCCTCGACCGGGCGCGCAAGCCCATCCGGGCGGCCGACCAGGCGGTCATTGTGGAGGGCTACCTGGACGTGATCGCCCTGCACCAGGCCGGCTTCGAGAACGTCGTCTCGCCGATGGGCACCTCCCTGACCGAGGAGCAGCTGCGCCTGCTCAAGAAGTTCACCCGCCGGATCGTCCTGGCCCTCGACCCGGACGCGGCCGGGCAGAAGGCCGTCCTGCGCGGGCTGGAAGCCGCCCGCCAGACCCTCGACCGCCAGGACGAGATCGGTTTCGACGCCCGCGGCCTGCTCCACCACGAAGCCCGCCTGCAGGCGGACCTGCGGGTGGCCTCCATGCCCGACGAGCTCGATCCTGACGAGATCGTCCAGCGTGACCCGGAGCAGTGGAAGCAACTGATCGAAACGGCCCAGCCGATCGTCGTGCATGTCATGAACGCGCTGGCGGCCGGCCGCGACCTGGAGGACGCCAAGGTCAAAACCGAAATCGTTTCCCAGGTGTTACCTCTAATCGAAGACCTGCCGAACCCGGTAGAACGGGATACCTACCGGCAGAGGCTGGCCCGCTTCCTGAAGGTGGATGAGCGCTCGATCAGCGGGAGCCAGGCTCACGGTCCGTCCGCCCGGCGGCCCAGGCCAAGGCCGGAGATCCCCACCGTCGTCCGGGATGTCACCCCGCCGGTCACTGCCCCGAGCCTCTCCCCGTCCCACAAGATCGAGGCGCATGTCCTGGGCATCCTGGTCAGCCGCCCCGACCTGCTTTATCGGCTCGACCGGGCCTTGATGGAGGCCGCCTTGAACCGTATGACCCCGGAGGATTTCGGGTATACTGACCATCAGGTGCTCTTCCGGCTGATCCGCCAATCGCTCGAACAGGATACTCTGGATGTTGACCAGTACCTGGTCCAAAACCTGCCATCCGCCTTGGAGAGCCTGGTCGGCGAACTGGCAGCCAAGGTCGGCAAACTCGACCCGCTGGACGATCGTTTGATCGAGGACATGTTCCGCGCCGTGGTCAAGATCCGCCGCACGGCTTTGAACGAGAGCATCAACGAATTACGCTTCCTGCAGGAGGATGCCCAGCAGACCGGCGACCTGCGAGCCGCTTCGTATCGCGACATGGTCCAGCAGTATTCCACGATCATGCGCAGCCTGGACCAGGCGCAATTGAAACAGAACGGACACCGTCAGGAGGGACGATGACCCGCAAAGCACCTGCCAAACCCACCCCGCGTTATCCACACCGGCCTGCCTCGGAGACCGCAGTTCGCAAGGTCGAAACGGAAGAGCCGGTCCTGTCGGAGATGGTCGAGCCGGAACTCGAGGAAGATCTCGATCTGACGCCGGCCCAGGACGAAGCCCCGGCAACTGGCGAGGACCTGACCAGCCTGGATGCGGAAGAGCCTCTCGAATTGAATCGGGCCGAACTGGCCGCCGAACTGTCCGAGGACCCGGTCCGGCTGTATCTGCGCGAGATCGGCCAGGTCAAACTCCTGGACGCGGCGCGCGAGTTCCGCCTGGCGACTATGATCGAGGGACGGCGGGTCATCCTGGTGACCGTGCGCCGGCGCCGGATGGGCAAGCAGGACCCCGATTCGCCCATGACGGCCGCCTACCACACCCTGTTGAGCGACCTGCTGACGGCCTGGGCGCGCCTGGGAGAGGATGCCGAACGCCTCGGGCATGCCATCCCCGACGCGGCCCTGCTGCTGGCCGAAGCGCAGAGCCTTCACCAGGGCTGGGAGAGCACCTCGCCTTCCTATTTACACTCTTATATGGAGCATGAACTCTGGGGACGCGATCCGATCTGGGACAGCCTGGTCGGGCATGCCTACAATATTTTCGTGATCTTCTATATCCTGCCGGATCCCTACGGGGAATGGCTGTTGAGCCACATTCGCGCCCATGCCGACCTGCCGGCCCAGCGGACCCTTTTCCGCAACCTGCCGGGGGAAGCGGAGCTGGCCCGGGAGGTGGAACTGATCCGGGTGCGCGCCGACGAGGCCAACGCCGCCATCATCCGGGCCAACCTGCGCCTGGTGGTCAGCGTGGCGAAGCGCTACCTGGGGCGGGGCATCTCGTTCCTGGACCTGATCCAGGAGGGCAACCTGGGGCTGCTGCGGGCGGTCAACAAGTTCGACCCGCGCCGCGGCTTCAAATTCAGTACGTATGCCACCTGGTGGATCCGCCAGTCGATCAACCGCTCGATCGCCGAGCAGGCCCGCACGATCCGCATCCCGGTCCATCTGTTCGAGGCCATCACCCGCCTGTTGCGCGTCCAGCGCACACTGGTCCAGCAGCTCGGCCGCGACCCGACCAATGAGGAACTGGCCCTGGAGATCGGCTTCCTTTCCCCGGCAGACGTCCAGTCGATCCTGCGGGCGCGGGCCGAGGAAAAGCCGCTCGAGCCGGAGCTTCAGCGGCGTTGGGAACAGGCTTCCAGCAAGGTGGACCACATCCTGCGTTCGGCCGAAGAGCCCATCTCGCTCGAGGGGCCGGTCGGCGGGGATGAGGATTCCAGCCAGCTGGGCGATTTCATCGAGGATGTGGACGCCCTCGAGCCGCTGGATGCCGCTTCCCGCGAGATGCTGCGTGAGCAGGTCCAGCACGCCCTGGCGGCCTTGTCGGAACGCGAGCGCCAGGTGCTCGAACTGCGCTTCGGCCTGATCGACGGCAAGGACCACACCCTCGAAGAGGTCAGCCGGTATTTCAACGTGACCCGCGAGCGCATCCGCCAGATCGAGGCCAAGGCGCTGCGCAAGCTGCGCCACCCGACCAGGAGCCGGCATCTGAGGGATTATTTGGGGTAACAACAACTTTTTTGGAGGGGATATGAAAAGTGAATATTTGTTACCGCAAGATGATGGTTTATCAACTCGCGAGTTTAACAAATGGACCGCGGAAAAAGTAGACTATCTTCGCCGCTATATTTACATGTTTGGTGTATCAATGAAAAATATGAAATTGCGGCGAAGGTCATTTATAGATTTGTTCTGTGGAACCGGCAAATTCAAAATTGAAGGCTCGTCAAACTATTATTTGGGTTCATCGCTTATTGCTCTTACAGCTGAAGTGCCGTTTACTCATTATTATTTTTCTGATAGCAATGCAGAGAATGTGGAGATACTTCAAAAACGTTCGGCTTCTCTTGACTTTCAGAAGAAGTTCATGGTTGGTGATTCCAATAAGTTGGTTCGAGATATAGTTGATGAACTGTTGACTGTTGATAAAAAATATATTCCTGGCGTTTGGCCGTCTTTGAATTTGGCTTTTCTTGACCCAGATGGTTTGGAATTAGAATGGCAGACAGTCGCTACTCTTGCAAGCGTGAATCGGATGGATTTAATAATCCATTATTCACAAGGAGGATTGACACGCAATCTCTCGAAATTCTTTGCAGCTGAGGGCGAGACCCTAATCGACCGTTTTTTTGGTGATACAGAGTGGCGAGAAATATATGCCCATCATCGAGATAAACCCGAAGGCGTACATCGTTATTTGATCGATCATTATAAGGAGAAATTACAAAGTTTAGGCTATAAGGAAATCAAAGAAGAAGGTTGGACAGAACCCCTTCTACGCAATAGGCGACGGGTACCGCTGTATCGGTTATTGTTTGCGAGTAAACACGAGTTAGGTAATGAATTTTGGAAAACCGTGACCGAACGAGATATGTATGGGCAGAAGCCTTTGTTATAAACAGAAACTTTGTGCTACTATTGGTTGAGATTACTGGTAAAGGCGCTTTTAGGAGAGAAATGGCTCGTTCCGCGATCGAATGGACCGAATCCACCTGGAACCCCCTGACCGGCTGTACCAAGATCAGCCCGGGCTGCAAACATTGCTATGCCGAGCGGATGGCGAAGCGGTTACAGGCCATGGGTCAGCCAAACTACGCCAATGGCTTCAAGCTGGCGATGCACGAGGCCGTGCTACAGAAGCCATTAGAGTGGAAGACGCCCCAGGTGATCTTCGTCAATTCAATGAGTGACCTCTTCCATGAAAAAGTCCCGGTGGAGTTCATCCAGAAAACGTTCGCGGTCATGCGCCAGGCGAATTGGCACCAGTTCCAGGTGTTGACCAAGCGCGCCGAACGGCTGGCGGAGCTCAGCCTGCAGATCGATTGGCCGGAGAATGTCTGGATGGGGGTCAGCGTGGAAAACCAGGATTACACCCAACGGATCGATTGTCTGCGCAAGACAGGGGCGAAGATCAAATTCCTGTCGCTCGAACCGCTGCTTGGTCCCTTACAGCGTCTCAACTTGCGCGACATCAATTGGGTGATCGTGGGCGGGGAATCGGGGCCCGGCGCGAGGCCCATCTCTCAAGAGTGGGTTACAAGCATTCGCGACCAGTGTGTCGCTGCTCATGTGCCGTTTTTCTTCAAACAGTGGGGAGGAGTTCAAAAGAAGAGAGCCGGCCGCGAGCTGGAAGGCCGTACCTGGGATGAGATGCCGGCCAGCCTAAACACGATAAAAGCATAATACCTTTATTTAAGGAGGCGGGGATGAGACGCATTTTGTTCGCCCTGGGGATAATCGCACTGATCGCCGGAGGGTGCAGCAAATCGGCGGGATCCGGGCAGGATTCCGTTCTCGCCACGGCGGCAGCAAAGGCCAATTCGTGTTTGTATAATGCCTCCCTGGTGGAAGATGCGCCGCTGCCGACCGGGACGGCGATCCCCTCCCAGGCGACGATCACCAAGACCTGGCAGGTGTCGAATACCGGCACGTGTGATTGGCGGGCCGGCATCCAACTGGTCTATGTCTCCGGGGCGCCCATGGGCAGCAACAGGGTGGCCTCCGTCCCAATGGTCAAGGTGGGCGACAGCGCCACGATCAGCGTGAATCTCACGGTTCCATCCCAGCCCGGCGACTACTCCGCCGAGTGGCAGCTGCGCGGCCCGGACGGGCGCCTGTTCGGCCCGAAGCTGCCCGTCCATGTCGTCATTGCGGATGCTATCAACCTGACGAAGACTGCATGGGCGCTCACCAAAACCGGCCTGCCCACTCCAACTCCCACCCTGTTTTCCACTTCGACCTTTTTTTCCGTTTTGAACAAGCTTGCGAATGGGCAGAATAGCCCGATGATCCTCGTGCTCCAATACCTGCTCAGGGCGAACGGGTACACGCTGGATGCGGATGGTTATTTTGGCCCCGTTACCGAGATGGCGCTCCAGGATTTTCAAGCTCGGAACGGCCTGACGCAGGAGAACACCGATTTCGATACCTGGATGACGCTCACCCGTTCCCATCCGTTGAAATTAGGCGACCAGGGCGATGCCGTCTGGGCAGCCCAGACCCTGCTCGCCTCCGCCCATGGATACGACATTGCAATCGACGGGATATACGGCTCGGAAACCGAGAATGCCGTGCGAAGCCTCCAGGCCGACGCAAAACTGGACGTCGACGGCATCGTGGGGCCGATGACCTGGGCCGTGCTTTTCTCGACGTCGCTTCATTAGCGCCGGGCCAAATCACGCCCATCACCATTCAGGCATGAATAAAAACAGGAGGGCAAAGCTGCCCTCCTGTTGTCTCGTCCGGCAAACCGGCTCAGGCGAAGAGCGAATCCACCTTGCGCGGGCCGGCCAGGACCTCCCGGGCGACCATCAGGTACCCTTTGTCATCGGTCGTCAGCGACCACTTGACCAACTGGATATCCCCTTTGTCGATCTCGATCCCGGTGATGCAGCGCGGGTGAACGCAGGAGCCGTCGTTGAAATAGGGCGGATCGCCGGCCGCGGCGAAACTCGGCCGGTGAGTATGGCCGAAGATGGTCGGCTGGTTGTTGGCCTTGATCCAGGCCTCGATCTCACTCTCGAGGGCGTCCCGCTTCTTGAAGTTTTGCGCCGGGCTGGTCGGGTCGTCCACGCCGAGCAGCTGAAGCGGGCGCCACAAGGTCCGGACCAGGAAGCGGCCGAGCTTCCAGTATTGGTCGTTGATCGCATCCCCCTGGTACCCGTGGACCAGGAAGATCTTCCCGCCGGTGGGGGAATGCTTCAGGACCAGCCCTTCGTGGACCTGGATGCCGTCGAAGAGCGGCTCCGTTTGGCCGGTCCGGTCGTCGACGAACTCGAAAAGGGTCTTTGCGACGACCCTCGGGTCGGCGCGCTCCTTGTCGTGGTTTCCATAGATCATATGGAAGCGCCCAGCACGGTAGAACTCGCGCAGGCGCCAGAAGATGTGGCTGTGGGCCGAGCGGATATCCGCGAAGTGCCGGTTCTCGTACAGCTCGTCGCCATCGCCGAGCTCAAAGTAGGTGAAATTCCCGGTCAGGTAGTATTCCAGGGCGTAGAAGAATAGGCTCTGGTTCTTGGCGAAATCGTCTGCCCAGCTGTTGTCGCCGCGATGACAGTCGCTGAAGAAGACGAGCCTGGACTGATCGTCGAAGGGGATTTCCTGGGCTGCCTGGAAGACTTCGGTCAGGCGGGTGGATACGGACATATTTCCTCCTCCTATGCACACGAACACGGGGGATCTCGTGCGGAATCCCACTTTCGATTCTATACCCGGAATGGATTTTAGAGAATAAGATTCGCGGTGCGAAAGTATTGACGGGAGCGCTTGTAGATTTTTTCACAATTTGGTGATATAATCGGACCATAGTTGTCAGATTTATGCCGTCTCGATTCTTTTGGAGTGTCTTATGTTATACTTCTGCGCCGGTACGACTGACAAAAATTTCCGAGAGGAGTCGCTATGCTTCTCGAATACGCTGCGATCGCAGCGTTCATCCTTGTCACTACGCTGATCGGGTTTATCGCCATCGGGTTGGGAACGATATTCGGCCCGAAACGGTCTACCGCCAAGAAAGCCATGCCGTATGAATCCGGCATGAATCCCATCGGTCCCGGCACGCGCCGGATGCCGGTGCGGTTCTATCTGATCGCTGTCCTCTTCATCCTGTTCGACATCGAAACCATCTTCTTCCTGCCCTGGGCGATCGTCTTCCGCCAGCTGGGCTGGTTTGGATTGGCCGAGATGTTCCTGTTCATTGCCATCTTATTGGTAGGTTATTTTTACGCCTGGAAGAAAGGAGCTCTCGAATGGGAGTAGAACAGAAACTCGGCAACCTTGGCGTCGCCACGACCACGTTGGAACAGGCCGTTGCCTGGAGTCGGACCAACGCCATGTGGCCGATGCTCTTCGGCCTGGCCTGCTGCGCCATCGAAATGATGTCTGCCCAGGCCTCGCATTATGACATGTCCCGCTTCGGAATGGAGTTGATGCGCCCCAGCCCGCGCCAGTCGGACCTGATGATCGTGGCCGGGCGTGTCACCCGCAAGATGGCTCCCGTCCTGCGCCGCCTGTACGACCAGATGCCCGAACCCAAGTGGGTGATTTCGATGGGCGACTGCGCTTCGTGCGGCGGCGTTTTCAATAACTACGCCGTCGTCCAGGGGGTGGACGAGGTCGTACCGGTGGACGTCTATGTGGCCGGCTGCCCGCCGCGCCCCGAGGCGCTCATCCACGGCGTGCTGACGTTGTATGAAAAAGTGAAGGTTATCAAGTTCGCCGAACCGAAGAAGTAAATCGCTACGAAGTTCCCTGGGCGAGTACGACGAATCGTGCATGCCGGATGTGGAGAGTGCATATGGACAAGAAACTGCAACCCATCGTTGAAAAACTGGGGAAGGACCTCGGAGCGGCCGTCTCCGAATACCGCGGCGATGCAACGCTGCTGGTGCCGGCCGACAAGGTCGTGAAAGCCTGCCAGCAAATCCAGGAGCAGGGTTTCGAGCTGCTCTCGGCCATGACAGCTGTGGACTACTGGCCGCAGGAAAATCCCCGCTTCCACGTCATCTACCAGTTCACCTCGACCTCGAAGAACCTGTCGCTGACGGCGCGGGTGCCGGTGCCGGGAATCGATCCGTCGCTGCCGACCGTCACAGGCATCTATCGCAACGCCAACTGGCGCGAGCGCGAGGTCTGGGACATGTTCGGGATCAAATTCACCGGCCACCCCGACCTGCGCCGCATCCTGATGCCGGCCGACTGGGAAGGCCACCCCCTGCGGAAGGATTATCCGCTTGGCTACGAGGAACCGCAGTTCACCTTCAACTTCGAAGAGATCAACCTGCGGAAGCCCTACGCAAAGGAATAGGAGCCGCCCGAAATATGAAAGCATATCCGGCTAGTAAACTGCTGGAACTTTCCCTCGGGTTGGAGAAGGACACACAAAAGCTCTATAAGGACTGGGCCAAAAAATTTTCCCGCCTGCCGGAGGTGGCGGCGTTCTGGCGGGATTATGCGGAAGAAGAGGCCATCCACATCCGCCTGCTGAAGGAACTCCGCGCTCGCCTTTCAGCCAGCCAACTGGCGACACTGATCGAGTGCGAAGTGGTAGGCGATACGAGACAACTGCTTCTTTTGCTCCGGAAGGAGAAGGTCGACGACGTCGAACAGGCTTTTCAGTACGCTGATAAGCTGGAGCATTCCGAGATCAATCCGCTGTTCATCGTCATCGTTTCCTTCTTCGAAGAGGATGAAGAAGCAAGAGCCATGGTACGGTTATTGCTCGATAAACACATCAACAAACTGGTCAAAAATTTTCCGAAAAGTTTTTTGACCCCTCAACCTCGCCGTGAGATTAAGGTATAGCCATGCCTGATATCCAAGAAATCACAGTCGACGACCTGAAACACCTGGTCTCCGAGCGCGCCGTCCAGGGCGAGACCGTGCTGCTGAACATGGGTCCGCAGCACCCCTCGACCCACGGCGTGCTCCGCCTCCTCCTGGAACTGGACGGCGAGACCGTGGTCAACTGCATCCCCGACATCGGTTTTTTGCACACCGGCGTCGAGAAGAACATGGAAGCCAAGACCTACCAGAAGGCCGAGGTCATGTCGGACCGGCTGGATTATCTGGATACGGTCGGCAACAACCTGGCCTATTGCCTGGCGGTCGAGAAGCTGGTCGACCTGGACGTGCCGGCACGCGCCCAGGCCATCCGGGTCATCCTGGCGGAGCTGCAACGCTTCGCCTCGCACCTGGTCTGGCTGGGTACCTCGGCCCTCGACCTGGCGGCCATGTCGATGTTCCTGTACTGCTTCCGCGAGCGCGAACAGATCCTGGACATCCTGGAACTGTGCTCCGGCCAGCGCATGATGACCACCTACATCCGCCCGGGCGGGGTCTGGCGGGACGTGCCGGTCGAGTTCGAAGCGGCCGTGCGGGAGATCCTCAAGACCTTTCCCAGGCGCATCGACCAGTACGAAGCCCTGCTGACCCGCAATCCGCTCATGCTTGACCGTACCTACGGCATCGGCAAGCTGACCGGCGAAGAGTGCCTGAACTTCGGCGTGACCGGCCCGATGCTGCGCGCCAGCGGCGTCAAGTGGGACCTGCGCAAGGACCGCCCCTATTCCGGCTACGAGCAGTACGATTTCGAGGTCCCGACCCGCACCGAGGGCGACGTCTACGCCCGGTATTTGGTCCGTCTGGAAGAAATGCGCCAGGCCCTGCGGATCGTCGAGCAGGCGCTCGACAAGCTGCCGATGGGCCCGGTGCGCTCCAACAACTACAAGTTCGTCCCCCCGCCGCGTTCCGAGATCGGCGTCAGCATGGAAGCGCTCATCCACCACTTCAAGCTGTGGACCGAGGGCTTCAACGCGCCGAAAGGCTCCATCTATACGGCGATCGAATCGCCGCGCGGCGAGCTGGGCGTATACCTGGAAAGTGACGGCGGCCCGAAGCCGTACCGCGTCCACTGGCGGACCCCGTCGTTCGATAACCTGCAGTCCCTGCCGGCGATGTCCAAGGGTGTGCTGGTGGCAGACCTGGTGGCCATCATCGGCTCGGTCGATATTGTTCTGGGAGATGTGGATCGATGAGTCTGGCAGACAAATATCCCCAGGAAGTGAAGAAGATCATGGCGAAGTACCCGCCGGAGCAGAAGCGCTCGGCGGTCATGCCGCTGCTCTATCTTGCCCAAAAGGAAATGGGCTACATCAACAAGGGCGCCATGGAAGACATCGCCCGGATGCTCGACATCACCTCCACGGACGTGGCGGAGATCGTGGGCTTCTACACCCTTTTTCATGACCGGAAGGAAGGGAAATACCGCATGCAGGTCTGCACGGACATGCCGTGCGCCCTGCGGGGCGCCGACAAGTTCATGGCGGACCTGTGCGCCAACCTGGGCATCCAGGTCGGCGAGACCACCGCGGACGGGCTGATCACGCTCGAAGCGGTCACCTGCCTGGCCGGCTGCGACCGGGCCCCGATGTTCCAGGTCCAATCCAATGACGGATTGGAATACCATGAGAACATGACCGTGGACAAAACCATGGAACTGGTCGAGACCCTGCGCAAGAGCGCCAAGGAGGCGAAGAAATGAGCTACCTCCTGCTGCGCCATCGCGACATTCCCGACATTGCCAAGCTGGACGTTTACAAAAAGAACGGCGGCTTCGAGGCGTTCAAGAAGGCCGTCACGAAAATGAAGCCCCAGGAAGTCACCGATACGGTCAAGGCCTCCGGGCTGCGCGGCCGGGGGGGCGCAGGATTCCCTACTGGAGTGAAGTGGTCGTTCATCCCCAACAACATCTGGCCGCACTATGTGGTGGCCAACGCGGATGAGTCCGAGCCAGGCACCTTCAAGGATCGCGAGATCATGGAGAGCAACCCGCTCCAGTTCCTGGAAGGGGTCGCCATCGCCTGCTATGCCACCGGGGCCAATGCGGCCTACGTCTACCTGCGAGGGGAATTCTGGCCGGTGGCTTCCATCCTGGACCAGAAGATCGCCGAGATGGAGAAGGCCGGCCTGTTGGGCGAGAAGCTCTTCGGCACGGACTACTCCCTGCGCGTCTACACTCACCTGGGCGCGGGCGCCTATATCTGCGGCGAAGAAACCGCCCTGCTCGAGTCGATCGAAGGCAAACGCGGCCAGCCGCGCATCCGCCCGCCCTTCCCGGCGGTCTACGGCCTGTACGGCAAGCCGACCGTGGTCAACAACGTCGAGACGCTCACCAACGTCCCGCTGATCGTCGAAAAAGGCGCGGACTGGTACAAGTCGCTGGGCACGGCCGACAGCGCCGGGGTCAAGATCTTCTCCCTCTCCGGCCACGTCAACAAGCCTGGCAATTACGAACTGCCCTTCGGCACCACCTACCGCGAGCTGATCTACAAGTATGGCGGCGGCGTGACGGACGGCCGCCCGGTCAAGGCGATCATGTCGGCGGGCGCATCCTCGGCCATGATCGTCGCCGACGACAAGGCCCTCGACACCCCGATGGAGTACGCTGCCGTGCGGACGCTCGGCGCGGACCTGGGCTCCGCTTCGGTGATCATCATCAATGACAGCGTCAGCCTGGATTGGATCATCAGCAAGACGATCCACTTCTTCAAGCACGAATCCTGCGGCAAATGCACGCCCTGCCGGGACGGCACGTACTGGATGGATCACCTGATCGAGCGCATCGAGAATGGCGGAATGACCCAGGAGAACGTGGACCTGCTTCACAGCGTGGCCAAGCAGATGCAGAACAAATGCCTGTGCCCGTTGGGCGAGTTCTCCACCATGGCCGTCACCACTGCCATCGAACGCTTCCCGGCCGACTTCAAAGCCTCCTCATCCCATGCGAAAACCGGGACTATCGCGGGAGGAAAGCATGCCTAAAATGATCTCCCTGACGATCGACGGACAGGCGGTCTCGGTCCCCGAGGGGACCCTGATCGTGAACGCCGCGAAAATGACCGGCATCGACATCCCGGTCTTCTGCTACCACCCGAAGATGGAACCGGTCGGGATGTGCCGCCAATGCCTGGTGGAAATCGGCCGCCCGATGGTCGACCGGGCCACCGGCCAGCCCGTGCTGGATGAGAGCGGCAAGCAGAAGGTCCAGTTCGGGCCCAAGCTCGAGACCTCCTGCACCACTCCGGTGACGGAGGGAATGGTCGTGCTCTCCAAATCCGAGAAGGCCAAGGCCTCCCAGAAGGAGATCCTCGAGTTCCTGCTGACATCCCATCCGCTTGACTGCCCGGTCTGTGACAAGGGCGGCGAATGTCCGCTGCAGAACCTGACCATGGCGCACGCCTCGCCTGAGAGCCGATACATCTACGACGAGAAACATCACGCCGCGAAACACTTTCCGCTGGGCGACCTGATCTGGCTGGACCGCGAGCGCTGCATCCAATGCGCCCGCTGCATCCGCTTCCAGGACGAGGTGGCCGGCGACTCCGTGCTGGGTTTCTACCAGCGCGGCCGCAGCACCGACATCATCACCACTTCCGAGCCGGGCTTCGACTCGGTCTTCTCAGGAAACACCAGCGACATCTGCCCGGTCGGCGCGCTGACCACGGCCGACTTCCGCTTCGGGGCCCGACCCTGGGAAATGAAAGCCGCCGCCTCGATCTGCTCGCAGTGCCCGGTGGGCTGCAACATCACCTTCAACACCCGCCGGGAGGCCAAGTCCCGTGCTGGTACCGGGACTACCTCGTCCGACGGCAAGGTGGTGATCAAGCGGGTCATGCCGCGCCAGAACGAGGCCGTCAACGAGATCTGGATCTGCGACAAGGGCCGCTTCGCCTATCATTTCACGGAAAGCGACGAGCGCCTGACCAAACCGCTGATCCGCAAGGACGATAAATTGGCCCCGGCTTCCTGGGATAAAGCCATCGGCCTGGCCGCGGAGAAACTGGCGGAAGCAAAGAAGAATGCCGTGATCCTGGCCTCCGGGCGGCTCTCGAACGAGGACCTGTTCAACCTCAAGCAGCTGGCGGCCGGACTGGGCGGGGAAGCCCTGCTGTACACCTACATGGGCGGCGGCGAGCTGACCGCTTCCTACGGCGTGACTGCCGGCACGAACTTTGCCTCGATGGGAAAAGAAACCGTCATCCTGGTGGCCGCCTCGGACTTGTATAACGAGGCCCCGGTTTGGTACCTGCGCCTCAAGCAGGCTGCCAAACGCGGCGCGACCCTGGTGGTCGTAAACCCGCGCGAGACCAAGCTGGAGAAATTCGCGAAATTCGTCATTCGTTATTCGTACGGGGACGAAGCG
>DATJPX010000126.1:0-3489 GCA_035506155.1 Anaerolineales bacterium | reverse complement strand
CCAGGCAAGTGCGAGCAGGATCAGCCCGTGCAAGCAGAGGGTCGTCAGGTAGGCCGCAACGGAGCCCGATTTATAGACGAACAGCAGGGCGCAAAAGTAGAGCGGAACCCAGATGAATAGATGCTTCTTTCGGGATTTCCAGGAATCAATGATGTTTATCAGGAATAATATATTTATGAACGTTGCGATCAACCCCAGGTGATTTTTGTGCCAGTACACACCCTTCCACGCGCCCTGGATGCTGTGATAATTCATCACCCCGACGGACGGCACAAAGATGATCAGTATGGAACTGAGGAACAGGATGAATATGCCGACGAAGGAAAGGATTCTGAGAATATCCTGGATGCTATAGCGCATCCCAATATATCCACCTGTGATGAGCGTGCATAAAAGGATCAACCATCGGTACAGGGAGATCTGCCAATAGACCGACCAAAAAATCGATAGGCCGGAAAAAATGAAGAACGGGAGGATGATCCAGTTTTTCTTCAGATTTTCGAAGAACATGACCAGTCGGTCGCGCCTGGACAGGAGCCAAAGGGCGATGCCGGCCAGGGCCAGCCAAACGATCGACTCGATCAGGACCAAAGTGGGGATGAGCCAGATGACGGAGATAAAAGCCGAAAAGTTGGCCAAAAAGAACAAGCTGAAAGCGAAGAACGCACCCGGAAGCTGTCGATATCCTTTTTGTAGCACAATGACCTCTTATGCCAAATCGTTTCCGTTGAAACGGTAAACATCTTCTGGAAGTATATCCGGGAGGCCGGAAAAGGGCAAGAACCGGCGGTTGCAGGAGGTTTTCGCAGTATCCAACGACCGTTCACGAAAAGGCAAGAGCTCGAAAGCCGGGCGACAGGGCTGACTTTTCGAACCGCGATGCTTGCTATGGCTTGGACGAAGCCGGATCAATACGATCCCTTCCCGATCAACACCACCCAGGCGGTGCGGATCAGGATGAGGATGTCCAGCCAGATGGAATAATGGGCAATGTAATAGAGATCGTCTTCCGTGTGGAGGTGCATCGTACTATTGCCGCGGTCGTTCACCTGCCACCAGCCGGTGATCCCCGGCTGGACGGAGAAGCGCTTGCGCTGCCAGGGCTGGTACTGCTCCACCAGGTAGGGCAGCTCGGGACGCGGCCCGACCAGGCTCATCGTTCCCTGGAGAACGTTGAAAAATTGAGGCAGCTCGTCGATGCTGGTCCGCCGCAGGACGCGTCCCACCTTGGTGACCCGCGGATCGTCCTTCGATTTATGCAGGAGATTGCCGTTCTCATCCTTGTGTTCCACCAGGTAGCGCAGCTGCTCGGCGTTCTTGACCATCGTCCGGAGTTTGACGACCTTGAACAGCCGGCCGTTCTCCCCGGCTCGCTGCTGGAGGAACAGGACCGGCCGGCCGTCTTCGATCAGGATGGCCAGCGCCGCGACCAGCATGAACGGCAGGGAAAAGACGACCGCGATGGACCCCAGTACCAGGTCGAAAGCCCGCTTCACCAGGCGTTGGACTTCGTTCAGAGCAGGGGCGCGCAGGTCGAACATGGGGATGCCGGCGAAATCCTCCATCGCCGTCTGGTAGATGGTCAGGTCGAAAAAGCCCAGGGCCACCCACACCCGGACCGGCGCGTCCTCCAGCCGGGCGACGATATCGGCCATGACGTGGTATGCGGAATAAGGCAGGGCTATGACGACGTCGGTGATGTTCGCCTCGGTCACCGCCCGGCGGATTTGCTTGAACCCCCCAAGCAGGTCCGGAATCGATCCCTCCAGGTGTTCGCCATCGTCGATGAAGCCCACCAGCTGCAGTTTGTTTCCCTGGCTGGCCAGGATCTGCTCGCGTACTTTCTGGCCAAGCGGCCCCGCCCCGACCACCACCAC
This sequence comes from Anaerolineales bacterium, assembly GCA_035506155.1. Taxonomy (GTDB): domain Bacteria; phylum Chloroflexota; class Anaerolineae; order Anaerolineales; family Villigracilaceae; genus UBA877. The sequence continues at coordinate 1,612 of DATJPX010000126.1, read as the reverse complement.
CCGCCGGCTGGTATCCGTCCCGTCCCGGCGGAGGCGGATGGAGAGCCGCGCCAGGCCGCGCCAGCCGAGCAGGCTGAAATAGGCCATCGCCAGGAAGATGGCAAACAAGGCCCGGGAGACCTCCCGGAAGGAAAAGTACAGGATCCCGGCCAGGGAGATGGAGGCGATCAGGATGGCGATCGAAAGGGCTGCAAGTTCATTCGTGATTCGCAGGAGTTTCCGGCCGTCGTAGATCGCGAACGCCGCCAGGATGGCGACGGAAACGATCGGGAAGATGATGTACAGGATCGAAGGCAGGTAGACGGGCGTCCTCAAGGGTTCGATAAAGGACCAGCGGTTCATCGCCGGCCGGATCAAAACTGCCAGCCTGAGGCAACCGCCGACGAGGAGCAGGTCGACGAGCATGGAGAAGACCGCATAATTGATCGAAAATCGTCTGAGCATAAGGCCTCTCAGGGTTCCTTGCGGAGCAATTCGAGCAGCGCGAGCAGGATGAAACGGGGATTTGTGCTCACGTAGCGTTTCCAGAGCCGGCCCGGTTCCTGGAAAAGACGAAACAGCCACTCCAGCCCGGCTCTCTGCATCCAGGCCGGGGCCTGGTGTTTGTTCCCGGCCAGGAAGTCGAAGGCCGCGCCAACCGCAACCATCACGGCAGCGACATTTTCGCGGTGAGCATCGACCCAGCGCTCCTGTTTGGGACAACCCAGCCCGACGAACAGGATGCGTACGCCGGCCGCCCGGATGGCTTCGATTATTTCCGCGTCCTCCTGGGCGGCCAGCGGACGGAAGGGAGGGCTGTAGGCATACGGCACGTTCAGGCCTGGGAATCGGGCCTGCATCCGGGCGACCAGCGCCTCCAGGATTTCGGGCGCGCCGCCATAAAAACCGACCGGGATTCCCGCCTGCGCGGCCGCAGCCAGGAGGCGCAGCATCAGGTCGGGACCGTAGACGCGCGGCTGGGAGCGGACGCCCTTCAGGCGCAGCATCCACACCAGCGGCATGCCGTCCGGGGTGACCAGGTCGGCGCGCCGCAGCAATTCCATGAAGTCGGCGTGATCCTGCGCCTCGATGAGGACGTGGACGTTGGCGGCATAGACACAGTGTCCTCCTCCAGCCCGGGTCCATGCGAGGATCTGGTCGGTCGCCCTGGCGTAGCTCGTGGCATCAATGGGGACACCGAGAATCGAATGGTTTTTCACTGCACCACTGGCTTTTCCAATTCGCTCCAAGATGACTCATACCGGCGTGCGGGTGGAAAAAAGGCTCTCGAACTCCACCTTTTCGAAGACCTGGCAATGTCCGTCGACGGTCGCATCCAGGATCTGTCTCCCGGACCTCTCGTATGCCTGCCTGGCGATTTCGTAGGCGATCTCCGAGCGCCTCAGATCGGGCAACTGCCACTTGCTGCCGGCCGGGAAATAGTCGGGATGGAAGTGATTTTCGTCCCGGTCGGAGGTGCGCAGCACGGTCGTGTTGGGGGTGCCGCGGTCGACGAAATTATGATCCACCCCGATCAGGATGACCGTCTCGAAGCCCATGTAATAGGCCAACTGCAGGGCTGCGAAAGTAACCGTCCCGCCGCCGTAGATCGGCCGGGTCACGTCCGTTTGCA
>DATJPX010000125.1:0-4359 GCA_035506155.1 Anaerolineales bacterium | reverse complement strand
TACAATCTTTGGTCCCTGGACGACGCCGAAGCGCTTAAGCCGTACTTTGACAAGGGTGGCCAGGTGGCGGTTATCGGGGCGGGTTTCATTTCCCTGCAAGCGGCCTGGGCCGCTCTTTACCGGGGATTGAATGTTCGCGTCCTGGAATTGCTGCCGCGGATCATGCCCAAAGTGGTTGACGACCGCTGCGCCCAGATCTTGACCCGCCAGATGAAGGCCATGGGCGTGGATATTCGCGTAGGTACCATCACCGAAAACATCGAACGGACTGCCGAGGGCTCCTTTATTCTCCACCTCAAAGGCGGGGAAGCTGTCGGGGCGGATTTCATTGTGGTGGGCGCCGGCGTGCGCCCGAATATCGATTTCCTGAGAGGTACTGACATCAAGGTCGAACAGGGAATCGTTGTGAACAACCAGATGGAAACCAGCATCCACGGCATCTACGCAGCCGGTGATGTGGCGCAGGTGCCTTCAGTCCTCGAGGCAAAGTCTGTTGTCCATGCCCTGTGGCCAACCGCCGTGAAAAGCGGCCGGATCGCCGGAACGAATATGGCCGGAGAGAGGGCCCTCTACGCCGGCAGCCTGAACATGAATGTCACTCAGATGTTCGACCTCACCGTGGCTTCCATGGGAGATTTCATTGAGACGGACGGCATGGAAACCTGGAGCGAGGACGACACGGATAATCAGTACTTCAAAATCCTATTGAGAAACGGCATCCCGGTCGGCGCCGTTTCAGCGGGCAGCTCAGAGCGGGCGTCTACCCTTGGCTTGCTGCAACCGCTCATCAGCGAAAAGATACACGTGGGCGCGCAGCCCGGCCGGCTAAAGTCCATCGTCGCGCAAAACCTGGTGTACCATCACCAGGCGTATCGTAAACAAGGCTGATCGGAAGGCGAGCCCATGTACTTCATAACCAGGGATGTTACGAAATGCGTCGTTTGCCGCAATTGTGAATATGCGTGCGCCCTGCGCCAGGCCGGAGATTTCAACCGGGAGAACTCCAATATTCGCGTTGACTTCTATGACGATGTAAAGATATGCCTGCCGATGACGTGCCTGCAGTGCGACGATGCCTGGTGCCTGGAGGTGTGCCCGGCGGCGGCGATCCAGCGGAACGACGCGACGGGCGCGGTGGAGATCCATAGTGAGCGGTGCGTGGGATGCAAAATGTGCAGCCTGGCTTGTCCATTTGGAAACATCCATTTCGATAATGAGCATCAGGTCAGCCGCAAATGCGACATGTGTCAGGGAGAGCCGGCCTGTGTGAAATTCTGCATCTCCGGGGCTCTGCAATACACCACCGGTGAGATATCGTATCAAAACAACCGTGAGATCTTCCAGCGTTTTATTGATTCGTTCCGAGATGAGGAAAACAGCGGAACAGGAAACCAGGCAGCATGATGGAACAGTCCACAAAAACCAGACAGCACTTCACATCGTTGTGCCGGATGTGTGATGATCACTGTGGCATCAACGTCTACGTGGAAGATGGTCGCATCGTAGAGATTGACGGTCTGCGGGAGCACCCCTGGAATCATGGCCGGTTGTGCATCAAAGGCCGACTGGGCGTTGACTTTGTCAATGCGCCGGATCGGCTTCGGAAACCTCTTAAGCGATCGGGCGCCGGCTGGGAGGAAATTCCCATCGGCCAGGCACTTGACGAAATCGCTGGAAAAATCCGCGCCCTCCAAGCTCACTTTGGCGATCGGGCGATGAGTGTGTGGAAAGGGGAAGCCATTGGATTCCTGACGCAAGAGGAGCTGGCCCGGCGGTTCATTCACGCCATCGGTTCGCCCAACTATTTTTCGAACGACTCCGCGTGTTTTGCGGGTCGCTACATCGGCTATTCCCTGGTGGCCGGCACCTGGAGCGGTTCGCTGGACTATTCCAATACCCGGTGCATGGTTTTCTGGGGGGCCAATCCGCCTCACGCCCATCCCAATATGACGCAGAGCATCATGAAGGCCCGGCAAAACGGGGCCAAGCTCATCGTCATTGATTCCCGGTTGTCAGCCATCGCGAGGCAGGCAGACGAGTTCATCCAGCTTCGGCCGGGCACCGATGGGGCCCTGGCTTTGGGCATCGCCAGCGAGCTGATTGCCAACCACTGGATTTGCCGCCCATTCATCGAGAACTATGCCGTCGGTTTCGAGCCCTATGCCGACTATGTGAAAACCTTTCCTCCCTCCCGAGTGGAAGCGGAGACCGGTGTGCCGGCTGAAACGGTCAGGCGCGTGGCCCGCCTGATCGGTCAGAGCGCACCCAAGGTGATTCAATACGTGGGCAACGGCCTGGAGCACCACGAAAATGGCATCAACAACATCCGGGCGGTGGCCTGTCTGGATGGCCTGGTCGGCAACCTGGATGAAGATGGCGGATACTTCATGCCCGAAGGTCCGGGTCTCAGGGAATTAACCATCTACGAGGAAAGGCCGCTTCTGGATTTGGCTCCCATTGGTGCGGACAAGTACCCCGTCTTGTACGACTTCCGGCAAGAATGTCACAGCATGACGGGCATGGATACCATCCTCACCGGAACGCCCTACCCCATCAAGGGCATGATCATCACCGGCGCCAATCCGGCCCTCACCAACCCCAACACGGACAAGGTCATCAGGGCGCTAAAGGCTCTGGACTTGCTCGTCGTTCGCGAAGTCTTTATGAGCGAAACCGCGAAACTGGCTGATTACGTCTTGCCTTCGGCGACCTACCTGGAACGCTCCGAGCTCCACTGTCATACCGGGCTTCAGGTATTGGGACTGACTCAACGCGTCGTTTCATTTCCCGAATGCCAGGATGAATACACTTTTTGGCATGATTTGGCCCAGCGGCTGGGGGCCGGCGAGTGGTTCCCTTGGGAATCCGAGACCGAGCTAAACCGGTGGCGCTTGGAAGGTACCGGGGTCACGTTGGAACAGTTGGCCGCGCACCCCGAAGGGGTGGTTTACAAGCCCAAGCGTTACCACAAGTATCAAGAGAAGAAGTTCAATACCCCGAGCGGCAAGTTTGAATTCGTCTCCGGGTACCTGCGAAATTACGGATATGCCTATCTGCCTGAGTACCATCCGCCGGCTTATCTTGGCAAACCCAATCGGGAATATCCATTTGTATTGATCACCGGGGCCAGGCAGGTGGTTTATCTCCACTCACGCAATCACAATCTCAAGCGCCCGCCTTCGGCTGTGCCCCATCCAGAAATCGAAATGCACCCGGAGGACGCAAAGAAGCTGGGGGTCAAGACCGGCGACGTGGTGAGCGTGACCTCTACGATCGGGTCCGTGGACATCCCCGTCACGGTGGTGCCTGAGCACCACATCCTGCCCGGGGTGGTCCAGGTGACGCATGGTTGGAGCGAGGCCAACATCAACAAGATCACGCCCGATGACATCAATGATCCCATTGACGGGTTTCCACTCATGAAGTCGGTTGAAGTGCGAATTGAAAGGAAATGACGCGTCCGGAAGGGGGAAACGTCGAGCGCGCTATATCGGTTGGACCATCGAAGAGAGATCTAGGCCCGCAGGAATGGCACCTGTCGCCTCTTGAATGTGCAGGCAGTTTCCCATACCCTCTAGGTCGAGTTGCCCGTCGAGTTCCCAGGTCTCCAGCCCTCGGAGCATGGCGCGACGGAATATCTGCATCTTCAGCTTGAACACCTGGGCGCCGAAGGCGGCGGCCTCTTCGGGGTTCTCCTTGATCGTCCGGCACGAGAGGCGGAAGGCGCTCATCGCCCGGCGGACCAGGCCAGGCTCTTCCTCGAGCAGCCGGGTATGGGCCAGGATGATGCCCCACTGGTATCGGGGAAAATAGTCTTTGACGGTGGCCAGGACCTTGACGCAGCCTCGGTCCTCTCCGAGAGCTACGAATGGTTCGACCAGAAAGCCCGCATCCACCTTCCCCGACTCGAAAGTCTCCAGGCGGCCATACGCATTCCCGAGCGGGATGAGCTCCACGTCGCGATCCGGATCGATGGACGATGCGCGCAGCATGGCCCGGATGAAGTAGTCGTCGCAACTTCCGCAGGATAGTATGCCGATCTTCTTGCCCTTCAAGTCTGCCATCTTCTCGATCTCCGGCCGGCCAACCAGAAAATGATCGAGCTGCTGGATGACGCTTGAGCCGACCACCCGCGCGGGCAGCCCCTGCGAGAAGCCTTTCAAAAACGGCGGAAGCCCCATCTCGCCGATGAGAATCCGTCCTTGTGCCACGGCGTGGGCTAGTTCAGGTCCGCCCCAGAAGTATTGGATTTCAAGTTCCAGACCCTGATCTAGAAAGAAACCTTTGTGCCGCCCGAAGTAGAGAGGAAAGCGCTCAATCCAAAACGAGGGTACGCCCCAAATCAGTCTTTCGGTCATT
>DATJPX010000124.1:0-38817 GCA_035506155.1 Anaerolineales bacterium | reverse complement strand
CCGACAGGATGTCGAGTCCCGGCGGCGCGCCGGATTGCAAGGCCTTGCGGAAGTCCCAGGGCCCGGCTTCCAGCCTCGTCTCGTCCAGCCAGACGTCGACGATCTCCGCCCTGCCGATGAAACCGAGCGGCAGCGCCGAGGCGATCTGCAGGCGCGGTCCCGGGTGGAAGCCCTGGGTATACGCCAGCGGCAGCCCGGCCCGCCGGACCGTCCGCTCCCAGGTGGAGTGCAGGTCGAGGTGGCCGGTATATCGCAGCCCGCCGGACTTGGAAAACAGAATGCGCAGTCTCATCCTAGTGACCGATCGCTAGTTGCTTCTTGCTGGCCGGACTTTTGACCTCCGGGCATTTCCAATACAGGCCTGGATACTGGCGGCGCGTCATTGCAAAGGTCGGCAGGATTCCACAAGCGTCGCAGTTCTCACGGCAATATTCGCGGGTTTCCCCTTCCAGCGAGCGAAGGTAATCGGTATAAAGGTATTTCTTCCGCAGGGCTGCGGAGATGTGATCCCAGGGAAATACTTCGTCGGCGAGGCGGGTTCGGTGGGTATAGAAGGCCGGGTCGAGGCCCTGGGAGTCGAACGCTTTCGACCAGGCACCCAGGAGGCGCTGGTCCTGCCAGGCATCGAACTTGGTCCCGTTCTTCCAGGCCGCGTAGACCACCTCGGCCATGCGCCGGTCGCCGCGCGAAAGCCAGCCTTCCAGCATGGTATCTTCCGGCGGCGTCCAGGACAGCTTGAAGGCGCTGCCGCGCAGCTCGCGCTTGAGCAGTTCCTGCTTGGCAGCGATCTGCTCCAGGCTGTCCACCGCCACCCACTGGAAGGGAGTGTGCGGCTTGGGGAGGAAAGTGCTCACCCCAGCATGCACCTTGGCCTTGTTGCCAAGGGCCTTGCGCCCTTCCGCCAGGACCCGCTTGCACAGATCGACGATGGCCTGGACGTCCTCGATGGTTTCGCTTGGGTGGCCGATCATGAAATACAGCTTGATGTTCGTCCAGCCGCGGGAATAGATTTCGCGGGCCGTTTCCAACAGTTGATCGTCGGGAATGAATTTATTGATGATGCTGCGCATGCGTTCCGTGGCGGCTTCCGGGGCCAGGGTGAACCCACCCGAGCGCCGGTCCTTCAGCTTCTCCATCAACGCCACCGAAACCGTGTCGATCCGCAGGGAGGGCAGAGAGACGGTCAGGTGCTTGCCGCCGAATTTCTCGCCGATCTTGGTGACCAGCTCGAGGATGTCGGTGTAGTCCGAAGAGGACAGCGACAGGAGCGCCAACTCCTCCGCTCCGGTCGCCTCGACCGCGGCTTGGGCGGCCTGGACGATCTCGTCCACGCTGCGCTCCCGGACCGGGCGGGTGATCATGCCCGCCTGGCAGAAACGGCAGCCGCGCGTGCAGCCGCGCATCACCTCCACCGAGACGCGATTATGGACCACGTCGATGTTCGGCACCAGGAAGCGGGTGGTCGGCGGCGGCAATTTCGCCAGCATGCGTTTAAGGACGACCCTGGGCGCTTCCGGGATGGTCGGCCGGGTGCCGGCGACCCTCCCATCCGGATGATATTTCACCTCGTAAAACTTCGGCACGTAGACGCCGGGGATCTGCGCCAAACGCACCAGCTTCTCCTCCCGGCTGGCATTCCGATTCCTGGCTGCCTGGACCACCTCGACGATCTCCAGGATGACATCCTCCCCTTCCCCGATGGCAAAGGCATCGATGAAGGCATGCATCGGCTCCGGGTTGAAACAGGCGTGTCCGCCGGCGATGACCAGAGGGTCCGCCTCACCGCGGTCCGCCGCCCGGACCGGGATGCCGGAAAGGTCGAGCAGGTTCAGGGCATTGGTATAGAGCGTCTCGTAAGGCAGCGAGAAACCCAGGATATCGAACTCGGCCAGGGCGTGTTTGCTCTCCAGCGAGTAGAGCGGAATGCCGTGCGAACGCATTTTTTCTTCCATGTCCACCCAGGGAGCGTAGGCACGCTCCGCCAGGGCGTCCGGGCGGGCATTGACCAGGTCATACAGGATCTGCAAGCCCAGGTTGGAAACGCCGATGTCATAAATATCCGGGAAGACGAAGGCGATGCGCGTCTGGACGGAGTCCCAATCCTTGCGCTGGCTGTTCAACTCTCCGCCCACGTAACGACCGGGCTTTTGTACCGATAAGAGCACCCGCTCGAGGCGGGCTTCGATTTCCGATGGCGAAAGCATGGGCCGAATTATACCCAAGATTATCCAAAACAAACCTCCCGGGGACAGTTCGTCTCCGGGAGGTCGTCTTTCGTCAGGTGTGCTCAGCGCAGGGCGTCGAGATTGACCTTGGCCTGCGGCACCATCTGGAAGAAAGCGTTCAACTGCTCGCAGGCATAATCTGGGCAGGCGGCGCAGGTCGCCACCCCGCGCTCGAGGGCGCACAGGCGGATCTTGCACTCCCCGCAGTGGCCGACCTTGCGTCCTTCCGTCATGCAGCCGTCGCATTGAACGTTCAGGGCGGTCAGACCGGGAGCATTGTATTCCCGCGTCCATTTGACCGCCACCTGTTCCAGGGCGGCAAGGTCGTTCGCCTGGGTGGCCAGGTAAGCCTCGCACTGGGAACAGTCCAAACCACACGCAGCTATCAGGGTTGCCATGGTGTCACCTCCTCGTGACCAAAGAAAGTCGCCCCACATCCGGGACAAGTGTATTATAGCACATATGTTCTATCTATGCAAATGGATTTGCCTCCGGAATCGGGTCAGCTTCCCAGATGACCTTCAGGGATAAGGGAACGCCGCCGGGGCTGTTATTAAATGACGCTAAGGAATCAATTAAGACGATTCTGTTATAATCTCTTCGCCTGTATCGAGCTTTTATTTTCATCGCCACAGCGCAGCATAATTGGAGGATTTTCTCGTGAAACACTTTACAAAAACAGCTGTTTTTCTATCCGCCATCCTTTTGCTCATCCTGAGCGCCTGCGGCGGCCAGGCCCAATCCACCCAAAATACGAGCGCAGCGTATACGCAAATCGCCGTCACCGCCCTGTATATGCAGACGCAGACCGCCCAGGCGGCCTCCCTCACTCCATCGATTACAAACACTCCTCAGGTATCGCCGACGCCCGAAGCCTCCAACACGCCGCTGCTCACCGATACCCCCTTGCCGGGCACGCCGTCCGTGACTCCGCTCAGCCTCTCCAGCCCGACCTCGATCCTCAGCCAGCAGGATTCCTGTGACAACGCTGCTTACGTTGCGGATGTGAATTTCCCGGATGGGTCGGAAGTCTTCCCGGGTGGGCCCTTCACCAAAACCTGGCGGGTCAAGAATACCGGCCCGTGCACCTGGGACAAGAGCTATCGCCTCGCTTTTGGCTGGGGCGGCGTTGGCACCAACTGGAACACGGTCGCGCCGGTGGCTTTGATCGTCTCCGTCCTGCCCGGCCAGACCTATGAAGTCTCCGTGACGCTGACGGCTCCGACCCAACCCGGCAATTACGATGCCGCCTTCCGACTGCAGAACTCCAAAGGTTTTTTCTTCGGCGACACCCTGACGGTCGTCGTCAAAGTAAAGTAAGCATTTCCAGTGAACCTCACCCAGGCCATAAAAAACGAAGCCTACCGCCTGGGATTTTCCCTGGCAGGCATTACCACGCCCGAACAGCCGCCCCACACCTCGGTCTATGAAAGCTGGCTGAGGTTGGGGCGGCAGGCTTCCATGGAGTACCTGTCCGGGGAACGCGCCCTGGCGGCCCGCCGCGACCCGCGCCTGCTCCTGCCGGAATGCAAATCCATCCTCGCCCTGGCCGTGCGCTACCCGGATCCGAAAAGCGTTCCTCCCGAGCTGGCCAAATCCGCCGGGCGCGTTGCAGCCTACGCCTGGGGAGCCGACTATCATCTCGTCCTCCCGGATCGGCTGAGGGCGTTGGTCGCCTTCATCGAAGCCCGGGCCGGTGCGCCGGTGCCGAATCGCTGGTACACGGATACCGGTCCTCTCCTGGAACGGGAATTGGCCCAGCGGGCCGGCCTGGGGTGGATCGGGAAGAATACCTGCCTCATCAATCCGCAGGAGGGGTCGTATTTCCTGCTGGCGGAAATCCTTCTTGGGATAGAGCTCGACCCCGACCGGCCCTTCCCGGCGGACCGCTGCGGCACCTGCACCCGTTGCATCGATGCCTGTCCCACCCAGTGCATCCTGCCTGACCGGACGCTGGACGCCGGCCGCTGCATTTCCTACCTGACCATCGAGAACAAGGCCGAAAACCCGCCCGATTTGCGCGGCCAAACAGGCAACTGGGTCTTCGGGTGCGACGTCTGCCAGACGGTCTGCCCATGGAACAAATTCGCCGGCGCAAGGTATGACCCGGCCTTCGCGCCGCGCTCCGGGGTTCCGAACCCAGACCTGAGCGTCGAAATCGGCCTCACGCCGGAGGAATTCAATAAAAAGTTCAGGGACAGCTCGGTCCTGCGCGCCAAGGGACGAGGCTACCGCCGCAACGTCGCCGTGGCCCTGGGGAACGCAGGCCGCCCGGAAGCCATCCCTGCGCTTGAGCAGGCCGCCCACGACCCGGAGCCGCTCGTCCGGGAACATGCCGGCTGGGCGCTCGGGAAACTCAAGAGGAGCTGATTCGATCCATGCCTATGCGCAGTTTACTCATCGCCACCACCAATCCAGGGAAGATCGCTGAAATGAAAGATTTGCTGACGGATCTCGGAGTGAAGCTTCTGACCCCCGCCGACCTGGGGATTACCCTGGAAGTCGAAGAAGACGGCCGAACTTACGCAGAGAATGCCGCCAAAAAAGCCCTGGCCTTTGCCCGGGCCGCCGAGCGGATCGCCCTGGGAGACGATTCCGGGCTGGAAGTGGATGCCCTGGGCGGCCAGCCCGGGCTGCATTCGCATCGTTTCTGCCCGATCCCGAACGCCACCGACGCGGACCGACGCAGTTACCTGCTCGAGCGCCTGGGCGACAACCCCCGCCCGTGGACGGCCCGCTTCCGCGCCACGGTCGCCGTTGCCACTCCCGCCGGGGATGTCCAGCTGGTGACCGGCCAGTGCGAGGGCGAAATCATTCCAAAGGAACGCGGTCACAACGGCTTCGGATACGATCCAATCTTTTTCATCCCCGAACGAGGCCAAACCATGGCAGAGCTGGAAATGGACGAGAAAAACCGCCTGAGCCACCGGGCACGGGCAGTGCGGAATGCCCTTCCCATCTTGAAAACGCTGTTCGAGATTAAATAACCCGGGCCGCCTTGCCAGGCGGCCCGTTTTTTCAACGATCAAAAAATCTACATTCCCGGCCCGTAAGGGATGGTCGACAGGAAAATATTGATCAGCTTGGCCAGGCGGCGCGGTTGCTCCAGAATGAGCTGATGGCCCGCGCCGTCCACCGTCTGGAGTGCGGCGCCGGGGATCTGGCTGGCGAGGGCCTCGGAAAAACGAGGCGGGGTGATCTTATCCTCCGTCCCGGAAACCACCAGCGTGGGAGACCTCACATCCGAAAGCCGGTTGGTGGCATCGAACCGGTCGCACGCCACCAGGTCGCCGAGGAGAAGCGATTGTCGACACGCCAGCAGGCGCCTGGAAAAGGCCTCCTTCAGGTCGGCCTGGGCTTGCGAGCCGAAGGAGATCTCCTGCAAAAGCTTGACTGCCAGCGGGAGGGTGGCCGCGGCTGCCGCGTTCTCCAAAATGGCGGTTTGGACGGGCAATCGCGGGCCGGAGCAGATCAGGGCGATGCCGGCAGTCCGGTCGCAATGCTCGAGGGCCAGAGTCAAGGCAATCGCCCCGCCCATGGCATGCCCGGCAAAGACCGCCCGGGATAGTTCGGCCGCATCCATGAATTCCACCACGCTGCCGGCGTAATCTCCGACCGTCTGGCGGCCCGGGCCTCCTGTCGTGCCGTGACCGGGCAAATCGAGCGTATAAATCCGGTAGCCCGGCATCCGGCGGATTTCCGGCGGCCAGGAAAGGTGGTCGCCGCCCGCAGAGTGGATGAAAATCACAGGAGGGTGGCTTACGCCACCCCCTTCATGATAGAAATAATGCAAGCCTGCAGCGATCGGCATTTTGGCTGAAACGAGGGCTATTTTTTCCCGCCCGCGTGATGCAGGCGGTCGGCGGCCTCTTCGGTCAGGGGAATGTAGACCTGCACACGGGTCCCCTTGCCAGGAGTCGACTTCAAATCCAGCACGCCGTTGACAAGCTCGGTGCGCTCCCGCAGGTTGACCATCCCCAGGCTGCCGCGCTGATCGTAAGCCCGGTTGACCGCAGCGACATCGAAACCCACGCCATCGTCCCGGACCTCGAGCAGGGCGATATCCTTATCCAGGGTGCGCAGGTTCACCCAGATATGTTCAGCGCGGGCATGTTTACGGGCGTTGGTAGCTGCTTCTTCCACAATATAAAAGATGACACCCTGCTTGCCGATCTCCAAATCCTTGAGGACATTTTCCTCGACTGCCACGATCACAGCCTGAGAATAAGTTTCTTTCATCTTATCGGCCATTGATTGTAACGCGGCAGTCAGCCCCTGGGATTCGAGCACCAGCGGGCGCAGGGTGAAGAGCATGTGGCGAATTTCCTTGGTCGTCCGGCGGGCGAGTTCCTCGATGCGGCCCAATTCCTCGCCGGCAGCCTTGGTATCTTTCAACAAGATGCGCTGAGCCATGTTGATCCGCATGGCGATGGCCGAGACCGATTGCGTGGGGCCGTCATGCAGGTCACGGGCCAGTTTCTTGCGGGCTTCCTCCTGGACCTCGACCATCCGTTCACGTTCATCCACAACGTCCTGGTAGAGGCGGGCATTCTGGATGGCAATCACCGCCTGGCGGCCGAGGATATCCAGGATATCCCGGCGGTCCGCTCCGAAATAACCCTGTTCCGGATGCCCGAAGAGCAGGACGCCGTAGGCATTGAATCCACTGCGCAGGGGGAAACAGTAAATTTCCTTGCAACGCTGCAGAGCCACGAAACGGGTCAGCTCGGGATCATTCTTGACGTCCTTGAGCAGGACCGGTTTATCCTGATCGATCGCCTGGGAAATGGCCCCGGCGCGGCCGCGCAGGACGACGCGCATATCCGCGGGGGTGAACCGGCGGGCCGACCCGACCTCCAGGGATTCCTCCTTGGAGAACAAAAGCACCGCACAGATCAGCCGGTCGTCTGCTGCGGCCTCGAGGTCCGTATTCAGGGCACTCAGGCTGAGGTCCAGAACGGATTCAAGCACGCGCTGGTAATTGAGGGTCGCCAGGAGGGTGGACGTCAGGCTGTAAATGGCCCGCAACCGTTCGTTCTCCACGCGCAGCTTCTTTTGCTGCGCTTCCAGCTGGGCCTGGCGGCTCCGCCGGATGGTCCGGATCAGTTGCACGCCGATATAACCGAAGCCCAGGGCAAGCAGGAAAGTGAAAACCGAGGAACCGATTACGAAGATCAGCGCCGTCGTCGAAAGCGGCTGGGAAACCACCACGGCGATTTGCAGGGCGGTCAATAACGTGGCCGTAATCAGCGAACCGCGCCATTCATAATATAAGGCGGCCGTGAAAAGGGGCAGATAGACCACCCAAAAAACAGGGGTTGCAAATCCGCCTGACAGGAAAAAATAAGCGCCGGCGAAGACAACATCCAAGCTGAGGCCGACCAGGCGATGGAACCTGAAACGCCGGTTCAATCCTGTCAGGACAGTCAGGATGATATTCCAGCTTCCCCAGGCAACCAGGAGGATGTTGACCGGTGAGAAAAGCCCCCCTCCCAGGGATAGGGAGATTACCAGTCCCAGAAGCGCCAACCAGCGCAGGGATACGGTGAACCAATCTGTAATGAATGGCGAATCTGATGAACGCATTCTGATTATATGATAACCCAAATATAACGGAATCGGATAACAATTCCGATGCGGATTACTGCCGCTCCTGCGCGTCGATCATGCCGATCAGGATTCCGAACGGCAACCAGATGTTCGGCATGGCCAAAGTATCCTGGGTGATCCCAAGGACGACGATTCCGATCCAGGCCAGCAGGCTGGCGGCGCCCAGGAAAGTCCATAACTTTTGTTGAGAACGGAACAACCCAAGTATTTTCCCCAGGATGAGCAGGTAAAAAGCAAGGAACGCCCAAAAACCGACGATCCCGGTTTCGGCCAGGAGGCGAACATACAGGTCTTTGACATTCGGATACAACGTGTTATCCGATGAAAGGAGTTGGGCAATCTCAGATATATTAAAGTGAGCCCAATCCGGCAGGTTCTTTTGCATCGTGAACCCGGCTGCGCCCAGGCCGACCCCGGTCAAGGGATGCTGGCTGAAAATCGTCCAGCCGGCCCAGGAATAGGCCAGCCGCGGACCGGCGTAGATATCCACGAGGTACGCCACCAGATTGGTTTTCCTGGATTGCCAGAGCTGGGCAAAGTAATTATTCCGGGAGAGGATAAAGACCCCACCGGCCAGACCGGCGACAACGGCAACGATCACCGCAAGCCGGATGGATATCGCCAAGAAGGCCTTCGAGACGAGGCCTTTTTTCGACTGGAAGGGTCCGACCATCCAGGCCCAGGCCTGCCGGATCCTGTCCCAGCCCGCGACCACGAAGGTGAGGATGACCGCCCCGACGGCAGTCAGGATCCCGCCGCGGGAATAAGTGAAGAGCAGCAAGAACGCACATACCGCCAGAATGACCGGGGCCACCCAACGGCGTTTGGGCCAGCCATAGCCCTTCAGCATGGAGGCGAAAGCCCAGGGGAGGTAGAGAGTCATCACCTGGGCCGCCAGCCAGGAAGGCTCCAATGCCAAGCCGGAGATCCGGTGGTTGGGAGGCAGTCCCGCCATCATCACCATTTTTTGAATCTTGTCCAAACCGCGAATGAGGGCCAGGGAATTCAAAAGCTGCAAGAGCGACCAGGCGAACTCAGGAATCAAACCGATATAAAGCCACTTGAGAGTGAATTCGAGATCCTCTTCACTCCGGCAAACGCAAACCGGGACGACCAAAAAGACCAGGCCGACCGCCAGGGAGAGCCAGGCCCGCAAGACCCGCCCCGAGTATGTAAATGAATAAAGTTTAACCGGAGCCAGGTAGTAGCCCACCGCCGTGGATATCAATGCAACGAGAATGAAGACCAACAGTGGCGTGTAAGTGCGACTCCACAGGATCAAACGGCGTTCCCGGAGGCTGCGCAAGATCAGCACGAGCAGGAGGAGCGCAGCCGGGAGGAGGGAAAGCGGTTTGACCTGGGTATCGGATCCCATGAACGGCAAATATCGAAAGCTCGTGACCGGCAGGGTGACCAGCACAGCCGCCCAGAGAATTCGCTCAACCCGGCGAAAAGTCTCGGGAGTGAGCCAGTCCATATCAAGCATCCTTCCGATGTATGAAGAGGACGGCAAGCGCCAGCAAGGCGATCCCAATCAGCGACCCGGCAAAGACATATGTACCCATCGATATCGTCCGGGTGATCGGCAAATTCTGCTGCTGGGTATAGTTAATTTCCAGGAGTGGATTAATGCCAGCCGGCTTGGATTGGACCACCTGCACAAAAGCGCCCGCCCAGGCGGCAGCCAGGGCTGATGCAGTCTGGGGGTCCCGGGAATCCGCCAGGAAATGCCAGCCGCCGTCGCTTGGCTGGCTCAGCTGGAGGCGGCCATCCCGCAGGGCGGAAACGGGCAGCCCGGTCTGGGCGCTGACCACGCCGAGGGTCTGATCGGCCCAGGCAATCAGGACCAGCTTATCCGTCTCGCGCTGGAGAAAGTCGAATTTTCGCAGGTCGGTTTGTTCCACCGGGATCGCCTTCTCGGCGTTCTGGTCCACAAGGACAGTTGCCTGGGCGCGAAAAGGCGGAGGAGCAACGAAATAGATAATGGCTGCCAGGACGGCGCCCAGAAGCGCTCCGCCGACCCAAATACGCCAAGCGGAGAGCAGGGCGAAAAGATCTTCCCGTTCAGGTGGAGCGAGCAGAATTTTATTCATATACCTCACTTTCGGATTGGCAACTACCCTCAAAGCCCGTCAAGGCTGCCGGTCCTGGCGTGGGCCTTGCCACGATCTCTGGGGGTGAATCACCAGAGTCGGCTTCTACCGAAGCATCAACTTCCCAACAAGGCACGGATGGTCAACGGATATCGCAATCCTGCCAAAAGAGGCCGACGCAAGGCCGTTTATTTTTGAAAGTACTTCTGATAAAGCTCATCCCGTACCAAGACAAGTCCCAGGGAGTTCCGGAAGACGAGATGGTAGCCCGTGATCGTCCCGTTTTCGGCATCCCGATAAAAAGCCTGATTCTGGGCGAAAACGGTGGCGTCGATCCCTTTGGCATTGGGATTGGTGTAATCCAGGATGCGCTGTTCCAACAAAAATAGAACATCAAATTTGTTTTGCTGAATATAGGTGTAATCCAGGAGATCGTAATTCGTATCCGTGGTCCAGCCGGGGGTGGGAGGGACATATAGCCGGTAATCGTAATAGACGTGCAAGGGTCCGGAAGGAATCGGGGCGAGGGCGGTGACAGCCTGGGTGTAGAACTGGATCCTCTGGTTATTGTCCGCCCGATGCAGGTCCGAAGTGTAAGCCTGGACATCATTTACAACGAAGAGGCCAAACTGGACGACCAACAAGATCAGAGCGGCGCCCCAGGCCGACAAGCCGGCCATCCGGGCGAAGCGGGACTTGATGGAAGACAAATCCGGTTTCCATTGCCCGGGCAACACGAGGACCAGGCTGGAAAAGAGAGGCAGCGCAACCGGCATCCAGTATTGGAATTTGAAGTGGGAGACCCACAAGACCACCACGGTCAGCGGGATGAACCAAGCCAGGATTAGGCCGTGCAGCAGGCGTTGAGGCCCGCGCCAGACACCCCAGGCAGCCACACCCAGGGCAACCAGGAGGAAGAGCAGCTCACCGTAGGAAGCATGCATGGTCGGCCAGGCTGCGGCCAGGCCTTTGTCGTAGACCACGCCGTATCCATCCGAGAGAAATCCGGTCTGTTTATGGAAGATGTCGATGTACTCGGTCCGGGCCCAATGGGAGAGGAGGAACGGATTGGCAATCAGGTAGGACAGGCCCATCACGCATATAAATCCCAGGGCCATTCCAACCAATTTCTTCCAGGAAGCCTTCCTGAGGACGATCCCCAACACCAGGGTCAGCCCAACCGCCAGGAAGAAGTAGACCCCGATCAATTTCGTCGCCGTGGCAATCCCGGTGAAGACTGCCGCAGCCAGGAAGTTCCATCCGAAACGCAAATTGTCGCGCACCAGGAAGAAAATGGTCAAGACGACGAACAGGAACGTCAACCCGTCCGGGTGCCACCAAAGGTTGTTTTGCACCACTGCAGTGACGCTGAGCAGGAATGCAAACAGGACGGGCGAGCGGTAGCTCTTGAATCCATCCTGCATGTAGATCAGGAGCAAAAGGCCTGCCAGCATGGGCAGCACACTAACCACCTGGCGGAGGATCAGCATGACCAGCGGGAGGTCGGCCAGGCGGCCTGCCCATTGCAGGGGCAGGATCACCAATGCCGAGAGGGCGAAGTAGGGAAAACCGTAATAGTAATACTCGTAAAAGACGAATTGCCTGAGAGCCAGGTTCAACGAGCCGGCCGGGGCGATCATCTTGAAGATATACGGCATCGGGACGGCTTCATCTGGCTGGAACATCTGCACCATGGACAGGTTCTGGGAAGCGACTGCGTTGGGCAGGATGAACAGGGCAAAGGCGGCCGCCGCCATCAGCAACAGACCGCCGAAGATTCTTTTTTGTTTAGACGTCATCGACATTGTCACTCCTGATTCGGGCAGGGAAAACTCCAGGGAATTTTCCTCATCCGGTAGCGCCGGTGTTATTCCCTGGAGCGCAGTTGCGCCCGGCGGCGCGCATTGATCAAAGGGGCAGCAACCTTCCGGACGATATACTTGGCGGGCAATACTCCAAACCACGTCCCGCCGTCCCGGTAGTGCACCCGCAGCATCTCAGGCCAGCAGCGGTCGTCCGCGGCGATGGTCTTCCCCTGGGAATGCAATCGGAAATTGGCCCACAGGCGCGGCGTATACTTCAGCGGCGCCAGGGAAGCCAAGCGGACCCACAAGTCGTAGTCCATGGCAAAATAGAACGAGGGGTCGAGCGGACCGATTTTCTTCCACAAATCTGCGCGCCAGAAGGCTGCCTGCTGGGGGATATGTACGTAGCCCTGCCGCAACCGCCGGTAATCGGTCTGGGCAGCCGGGAAACGCCCGATGGCACGTCCACCCTCGTCGATGAAATTGGCATCCCCATAAACCATACCGACCCCGGGCTGGTCCTGCAAACACTCCACCGCCTCGGCGATCGCATGCGGCTCGTAGGTATCGTCCGAATTGAGCCAGGCCAGGATCTCCCCTTTCGCGTGAGCGAATCCCTTGTTGATCGCATCGGTCTGCCCCCGGTCCTTTTCAGCGACCCACCAGGCCAGCCGATCGGAATAGCGCCGGATGACGTCCACGCTGCCATCGGTCGAGCCGCCATCCACGAGGATATATTCGACCTTAGGATAATCCTGGCTCAACACCGAGCGGATCGTATCCTCGAGGAAGCGCCCCTGGTTGTAGGAGGGCGTAACAATTGAAACGAGGGGCTTACTTGACCGGGTCATGGCTTCAGGTTGTAAATAAGGTAGCCGTCTCCCTTGGCGATCACTGGGAAGTGGGCCGCCAGGTAGTCGCGCAGCTCAGGCTGGTTGTTCAACTCCGGCATCGAAGTAACAACGAAGAGGTCCATGCCGGCCGTCTCGGCGGCAAACTCGCTGGCAAAATCCGGTTGTTTTTCCCCGGCGAGCAGGCGCACGTTCGTATCGGCTACGCTCGGCCAGTAAGCCGGATTCACCCAGCCGAAGTACTCCAGGCGGGAACCGTAATCGCCGGAAACCTCGATGGCTTTCTTGTCGTGGCCGATCAGCTTCCCCAATGCCTGCCAGTAGGGAATCTCGGGGCGGTAATTATTGACCACGGCGGTATTGCGCGCCCCCCACATTTGCATGCCGACTCCGAAGAGCAGCAGGCCCGCGAAGGCAAACCGCCAAAGCCGGCCTTGTTTATCAAGCAACTGGCGGGCCACGAAATCGAGGAGAGGAATCAGGCCAAAGGCCACGATCGCCAGGATGGGCAGGTGGTAATAATCGTGGGTGATAATGTGGTAAGGAAAGACGAATCCATAGATGATATAGCCGACCCACAGGCCGATTGCCATGAAACGGGGCCCGCTCGACGGGAAGAGGAGGATGCCAACCAAAGCACCGAAGAGGGCGGCGAACCCGGCAAATCCGGCAGACATGAACAGCCAGCGACCGTAGAATGAGGGGTCCGTCCAGTAGGAGGGGAAGAACCGCAGCGAGAATTGACTCTCCATATTCGCGAACGCCAGCCCGTAGATGTAATAGAGGATGCTCGGGACTGCAGTAATACCGGCGACCAGCCAGGTCTGTTTGTCAGCCAGGATGCGTTTCCAGGATTTGCGGCTGATCACCAGTCCGGCAGCCGCTCCCAGAAGGGGGAAAACCGCCACCGACTTGACGAAGATCGCCAGCCCGGTCAACACCCCGGCCAGGATGGCGGTTTTCCAAGTATGTTGCTTCTCCCAATGATAGAGACCCCACAACGCCCAGATGATCATGGCCACCATGAGCGGGTCGGGCATGAAGGTCCGGCTGGCGGTTATGCCGAAGGGAACGAAGAGGAAGTAAGCCAAGGCGAGGATCCCGCCCGCCCGCATGGACATCTCCCGGGCCAGCAACAGGATGGCGATCCCGCCCAGCAACCAGCACAGCGAACCGTACAGGCGCCCAATCCAGATATGCTCGCCAACGACATCATAGGTCAGGGCGGTCACGGATTCCATGATGGGCGGCTCGATCAAGCCCTGTTCCTGCCACTGCGCCACGGCCATCTGGCGCTGCCATTGCGGCACAGAACTCAAATGCGAATAATACATGCCGCGGGCAATCAGCAGCGAGCGATATTGGCGGACCATGTAGAAATCGTTCGGCAGGTCGGTGATATCGTAGACCCGGATGGCCAACGCAGCCAGGAAGAGCACGGCGATCAAGGCTGTCGTAAGCCAGCGGTTCGGGAAAAACGAGGAGGGACGGTCTTTTTCCATAGGATTGTTTGCCAGGAAACCAGGATTATGGGGCCAGGGGGTGTTGAAGGTCGTAGATGATATATTCGTCCGTCTTGGCCAGGATTGGATAATGCGTATTGAGCAGGTCCTTCACGGTTGGCTGCTTGTCGAATTCACTGAACATGGTCACCAGGAACCTGGTCTTGCCGGCGGTATCCTGTTTGAACTGCTGCATCAAGTCCACGTTCTGTCCGGCCAGGTAGCGTACGCCGATGTCGGCGCTGGTGAACCAGTTGGTCGAGCCCTGCCATCCCCAGTAAGCCAGCCGATAGCCGTAATCCTGGCTCAGGGCAACGACGGATTGATCGTGGCCCAGGAGATCGCCGAGTTTTGCCCAAAATGCCGGCTCGTTGTGATAATCCGTGTTGACCATCTGGTCACGCGAGTACCAGGAGGGCACGATCACCCCGACCAGGACAATAGCCACCAATACCAGGCGGGGAAGGATGCCCGGGCTGAGCTCGAAGAAGCGGTTCAACACCAGGCGCAGGCCGGGAGCCATCGAAATAGCCACCAGCGGGATGAGCGAGAGCTGGTAATAATCATGCGTATAAAAATGATAGGGGAAAGTCATGCCGAAGAGCAGGTAACCGATCCACATGCCGATGAGCAATGGGCGCTCGCGCTTCGGGTCGGCAAGGAAGATCGAGAACAAGGCGAACAGGACCGCCACCCAGCCGATATTGAAGTTGACGGTATATGCCCAGCGGAAATAGAACGCCGGGTCGATCCACAAATTCGGGAAGAAACGCAGAGCGAGCTGGCTCCCCATGTCCAGTTTGAGCGTCCCGTAAACCATGAAGATCGCCACCGGCAGAACGAGCAGGATCGCCATGACCCAAACCTGCAGGTCCCGAATGGACCGCTTCAGGCCGCGCACCCCAAAGATGACGCCGGCAAACCCGCCGACGATCACAAAAACAGCCAGGTTTTTTATGAACAGGGCCGCTCCCGCAAAGACCCCGAACAGGATCGCCCATTTCCAGCTGGCGGTGACCTGCCAGCGGAAGAGCGCCCACAAGCTGAAACAGATCAGCCCGACCATCAGCGGGTCGGGCATGAATGCCCGGCTGGCGATCACGCCAAACGGAAGGAAAAGATAATACAGGGCCGCAATCATGGCTGCGCCGGTGGACGCCAGCTCACGGATCAAGAGGAAAAGCGCCAGGCCGCCCAGGACCCAAAAAAGGCTGGAATATATCCGGGCGATCCACAGGTGTTCGCCAGTCAGGCGATAGGTCTGCGCCACGACTTCCTCCATCACCGGCGGCTCGACGATCCCGACGTTCCCCAGGGAAATCGCCAGCTGACGGGTCGTTTCGGACACATTGGTGGCATACTGGTAATACATCCCGCGGGCCTTCAATGCGGAAAACAACTGCCGGGTCGAAGCAAAGTCCAGGGGAGGATTGGTCAGGTTGATCATCCGCAGCCCGAAGGCCGCCAGCAGCGCCAAAACGAGTGTGACCTTCCAAACCCATGGCCGGTTGTAGAAAGTCATCCCTGTGAAAAATTTTTTCATATCATCTCCTACAGGTGCGAGACTTCGAATTCGTTTATGCCAGCAGCCAGAATCGTACCACACTGGGGCGGCAATTCAGGTCGTTTTTCACAAACCCTGTCCATAAAAACCATCCGCCAGATCGCTATTTTCTCGGACACACGAATACCTGCTCGATGCCGATCGTCGTCAGCCGGGAGGCATTTTGCGTATCCAGGAGGCCCGGATCCGGGCCCCGATCGGCGATGACAGACTCGAGGGTCTGGCCATTGACCGGCTCCACCAGCACCAGCGCCCGCGTGAATGGAATGTTCTTGTCCAGATGTTGGTTCTTGATCCCATGCAACAAGAAATAAAACCAGAGCGGTGCATCGTCCGGCCAATCCACGACGACGTAATCGTTCGCCTGGAGTTGGCCTTTCAGGTAGATGGTGGTTGCTTCGACATCTCCAATCGCCGCCCACCGGCCGGGCAGGCCCGGAGCGATTCGCGCCGCTCCGACCAGGCCGGCGAGGAAGATCGCGCCGACGACCACTGCCGCCAGAGAGATATTACGGGCGAATTTCAGTCGGATCTCACGCAAGAGGCCGACCGTGCCAGCCGCCGCCCAGATAAGCAGCAGGGGCTGGAGGAAAACCCAGACCTTCGACCAGGCGTTGGGTCGCTGGACGATCAACAAGGCGGAAATCGCCAGGAGCGCGGCCAGTTGCAGCGGCACCCGGCTGGTGGAAAGTTTCCGATGAAACGCCAGGCTCAAGATGATCCCGATCCCGAGCACGAGGAGAATGACCAGGGGTACGCCAGGTATCCACTCCGACCAGGTCTCGATCAGACGTGCATGCCAGGTCACCAGGAGATCGCGCCAGGGTACGGGAGCGACAAAACTGTTGGCGAACAGTTTTTGAGGTCCGGTGAAAATCAGGATCGGTGTATAGAACAGGATCGTCAGCAAGGCGGCAACCAGGCCGGCGGCCAGCCAGTAACGGAAGAATGCCCATTTCGAAGAGTACGCGGCCGGTCCGGCCCACAGATTTTCGAAAAACAACCAGGTGAACACGATCGCGAAGGGGAACAACATGACCGGTACGGTATATAGACCGAGTGCAGAGAACAGGCTGATCAATCCCCAGGCAAAAAGGTTCCTTTTTCGACGGACATAATCCGCCAGGCCCAGGATGAGCAGGGTGAAGAGTGTCACGAGGGTATAACCACGGGCATTGGTCGAATAATGAACCAGCATGGGAGAAAATGCCACCAACAGGCTTGCCGCAAGCGCCGTCCAGGAATCGTAGAAACGCTTCGCCAGGAAGTAGACGCCTGGGATCAACAGGACGCCTGCCACGAACGCCGGGAGACGAACGGACCAGACAGCCAGCCCGAAAATCCGCACCGACAGATTGATCAGGATCGTGTTCAGGACGTGATTATTGGGCAGCGAATAATCGGTGATGGCATGCCAGAGCGTGTCGGCAAAGGTGACCACCGTGTAAGACTCGTCGTGAAGCATCGGTCCCTGGAGATATGCCAGGCGGTCGATCAGGCCCAGCAAGGTGACCGCCAGCATGGCAGCCAGGAAACCTTTTTCGGTTTTGGCGTCTTTGGGAGCTGTAAGAAAACCGCGACAATCGGCCCAGAGTTGTCCGAAAAAGTGGACGACCGCTTTCCAAAGCCGCCTGGCGGTCAGGTAGGCAAACCCGAGGACAACCAGGCCGACCGCCCCGACCAGCAGCCTGAAGACGATCGCGTTTCCCGGTTTCAGCATTTCGAGGTCGCCGTCCTTGGCGAGCAGGTCGAAAACTGCCTTCATCGACCCGTAAGGCAACAGGGCAACGGCCAGCAGCGACAGCCCCAACAAGGAAAACAAGGAGGCCAGCAGCCAGGAGAACCATTTCTGTCGAACCATTGGTCACCGATCCAGTTTCAGGCGTTTTGTACGCAGGCGGTCATACCACCCACGGATTTTTTGCAGACCCAGCAGACTGAAAAATGCCAGCAGGATATGTTTCCAATCCCGCAGGGCGGTAGGCGGATGCAGGCGGAACGAACGACCGTAAGCCCGCAGGGCAGCGCCCGGCTGGCCGGCATCAGTCAGGTAGAAGGCATCGAAACGCTCCACCCCGGAGAGGATGGTTTTTTCATTCTGCACGACGATCCCGGTAAAGTCGGGGCGGGCTTTCAAATCGTCGATCAGCACGCGGGCTTCCCGTCCGTAGGCGGCGCCGCGCGTGCGGTTCTTGGCCTGGTCGTGATAGCGGGCCGCCGCCCAGGTCTGCGGCACATAGACAATCGGGGCCTTCTGCGCCATGCACATCCAGAGCAGGTTGTCCATGAGCAAATGATAAGCCGGATCGAGGTAATTGACCTGTTCGAGCACCGAGCGGCGCATGAAGGCTGCCGGCTGGCAGATGATATTGAAAGCCATCAGGTCCGCCAGAGTATAAGGGCGGGCGCGCATCACGTTGAACGTCCTGCCGTCCGCGTCGATCGCCAGGGCATCCCCGTAGACCAGTCCCGCCTGCGGGTGGGACCGGAAGGCGGCCACCGCGGCGGTCACCGCCCCGGGCAGGTAAACGTCGTCGGAGTTCAGCCAGCCGATGAATTCCCCGCGCGCCCTCTTCAGGCCTTTGTTGATCGCCTCGGACTGGCCGGAATCCTTCTCGGAGACCCACCAGGCCAGCCGGTCGGCGTAACGGCGGATGATATCCACGCTGCCGTCGTTTGAGGCGCCATCCACGACCAGGTATTCGAGGTTGGGATAATCCTGATCGAGCACCGAGCGCAGGGTGGCCTCCAAGAAGCGCGCCTGGTTATAGGAGGGGGTAACAATCGTGACAAGAAGTTGTTCGCTCATCATTTGAAAAGAGAACTGTAATCCACTTTAGGAAACACCGTCAATCTCCCGCCGATGGTGGCATCCAGGACCTGCCGGCCGTCGGCCTCGTAGGCAGCTTTCGCCATGCGATAGGCCCTTTCGGAGGTCTCCAGGTCGGGCAGCTGCCACTTGAAACCCTTGCCGAAATAGTTCGGGGCAAAATGGTTGGGATCGTCGCCCTGGGAGGTGACGGTCTGGTTGGCCTCGCCCTTGGTGGAGAAATTATGGTCCACCCCGATCAGGATGACAGTTGCAAAGCCCATATGATAAGCCAGCTGCAGGGCCACGTTCGTGACCGTGGCCCCCTCCCATACCCGGCCGCAAATGTCTCGGGAAAATTTTGGGCCGGTATAGGTGGTGTACAGGAATTGGGTGTCCTCGGTTGGCTGGAAGAAGCGATGGGAGCGCCAGGTGAGGAACTTGGGAATCGGCAGGGCCCGGATTTCCTCTGCGCACTGCTCGATGACCAGATCGTTCATCGACAGAAAATAGGTGGTGGGGAAGCCCAGCTCCGGGAAGAGCAGGTAGATCCGGTTAACGCCGAAAGTGTACTCTTCCCGCAGCTTGGCAAGGTCGGTCTGGCGCAGGGACGGGCCGTTGCCGATGATGAAACAGCGTTCGCCCTTGTGGACATCCTTCAAGGCGGCCAGACGCTTCCGGCTGGCGACCCGCCAGGGGTGTAGGTAAGCCGCCGGCAGGTCGGGCAGGCGGGCGAGGGCATCGTATGTCGCCCGGGCCGCATTCCAGATTGGCTCAGGGGTGAGGCGCTTGAAAGTCTGTTTCATTCCGTGCTCAACCTGGCAGTCGCGCCGCCGTCGACGATCATGGCCTGGCCGGTCATGAAGGAAGATTGTGCCTCATCGGCGAGGAAGAAGATGGCATGGGCGATCTCGGCAGGCTTGCCGACCCGCCCGTTGACCGTCTTGCGGGCCAGGTTCTCGAGGCGGGCATGGATGTCGTCCCCCGAAACGTGGCCACGGTTCATCCCGGCCCGCAGCATGGGAGTGTCCACCGCCCCTGGAAGGATGGCGTTGACCCGGATGTTATCGCGGGCGAATTCGATCGCCATGGCGCGCGTCAGGGCCAGCATGCCGCCCTTGCTGGCCGCGTAGGCGGCAATATCGGCCGAGGTCTGCACCGCGTGAACGGATGAAACGTTGACGATGGCCCCGCCGTCCCCTGCCTTGAGCAACGGATAGGCCAGCTTGGCGCTCAGGAAAACCGAGCGCAGGTTGGACGCCATGACGGCGTCCCATTCCTGCACGCTCGTATCCAGGAGCGGCTTGGTGATCTGCATGGCGGCGTTGTTGACCAGGGCGTTCAGGCTGTCGGTATACCCATGCGCCTGGCGGAAGATGGCTTCCATCGCCGCCGGGTCGGATATGTCAGACTGGATGAACAGGCCGTCCTCGGGAAAATCCTCCCCGAAGGCAGACCGGTCCACGCCCATGACGCGCCAGCCCTTCTCGGCAAACAGGGCCACCGTGGCGCGGCCAATCCCGCCGGCCGCGCCGGTAATCAAGACGGTTTTCGAAGTTTTCGTTGACATCGTCAGACCTCTCTACGGATGGTTGCAGCCACTCGGAATGGCTTCGAAAGCATACTCCCGGTTGGTCGGGGAATACCAGCTAACGTCGTTCAAGAGTGGATAATTCTGTCCGAAATAGCTGTCCAGGATGAGACGAAAGGTGTTGACCGGGGAAATGGTTGGGTAAAGGGGTGCCTGCGCTCCCGGCAGGTAGTAGGCATTCAATATCGTCATCCGCTGCAGCGGGGAATGATACAGCGGCGCGGCATGGTCTCCCTGGATGACGATGATCGGCGGCGTCTTCGAATCGGCCAGGATGCGATCCACAACCTGGAGGATGGCCTGGTTGATGAAGGTAACCGAATTCCGGTAACCCTCCAGGCTGGTGGCGTTTTCCGCCCCGGCCGTCACCAGCCCGCCGGTGGGGCTGAAGACGAACGGCGGATGCGGGACCACCAGGTGGACGAAGACGAACTTCGGGCTGCGGACCGCCCCCGGCAGGGTTTTCAGGGTATCCAGCACGTAGAGAATGCGGTTGTGAGGAATGATGCCATAGGTCGCCGCCTGCCTGGCCTGGAGGGCGTCCAGCGGAAGCCGCAGGAGGGTAGTGTCCATGAACAAGGCCTCGAAGCCGTTGATGGCCCCGGCGTCCGGCCGATAGCGATAATAGAAGTCCGCGTCCTCCCACTGGCTCCAGCTAAATCCGGTCTCGAAGGCCACCACCGCGTAGCCGCGGGATTTGAGGAACTTGCGGACCGCGTTCTGCTGCAGGAGGGGATCGGCCTGGGTGTTGGATGTAACCGAAAGCGCATCCAGGTAATTCATGTTGAGCGAGGAGGTCAGCGAAGGCTGGGTATAGGCGTAGTTGCTCTGGCTGCATCCGGCCACGTAGAAGCCTCGTCCGGCCAGGGCGTCCACGAAAGCAGAATTGTCGTAATCATACACTACCTTGAGGGTATCGGCGCGCTCGTAAGCATCCAGGATGATGTAGTAGATGTCCGGATCGGCCGGCTGAGAGATGCCTGAGGCGGCCGCGGCCGGTGCGGCGTGCATCCGCAGTTCATGGCGCAGGATCTGGAAGAGTGGGAAGACCAGCAGCAAGGCAAAAACCAGGTTCAGGGGAAGCGTGAAGCCGGCCAGGTTGCTTTTTTTTCGCACGGCAGTCCAGGTCGCCCCGCCCGCCAGGGCAGCCCAGGCTGCCAGGAGAAGGTAGTACCCGGCAGGTGAAGCCCCGAGGATGCCCCCGCTTTTCAGCAAGTTATAGACATGCCCGTAAGTAAAGAAAAGGACCAGCAGAAGAAAGGACAGGAAGGCGGCCCGGACCCAATCACGCAAGGCCAGGCGGAGAATCCCTGCCAGGGCCAGCACGAGCAGGATCGAAACCAGGATGGAACGATACGTCGACGAAAGATCGATCTGGGAAATATTGAATGCCGCCAGGGCCAGGGCAGGATAGATCCCAAATAGAAGGGGATAGACGGGAAATCCCCCACTCATTTTCCCATGCCGGCCTCGCGCGCCACGATTAGACATTTTTCCCGTCGGGGGCCTC
Source organism: Anaerolineales bacterium (assembly GCA_035506155.1). Classification (GTDB taxonomy): domain Bacteria; phylum Chloroflexota; class Anaerolineae; order Anaerolineales; family Villigracilaceae; genus UBA877. The sequence goes on along the minus strand of DATJPX010000124.1, from coordinate 17,257 downwards.
GATAAAGGCGATGCCCAGCCCGTCCAGCAGGTTGCGGATGGTGTTCCAGTGAACGCGCTCCCAGGCCGCCGGGCTGGAGTTGGCATTGTGCGGGGCCAGCATGACATTGTCCATCTTGTTGAGAGGGCTGTCCGCAGGCAACGGCTCGGCCTCGAACACATCCAGGGCGGCGCCTGCCAGCGCGCCGGACTGCAGCGCGGCGATCAAGGCGGCCTCGTCCACGATTGGACCGCGGGCGGTGTTGACCAGCACAGCCGTCTTGCGCATCCTTCCAATCGTCCGGGCGTTGATCAAATGCCGGCTGGTCGGGTTCAGGTCACAGTTGACCGAGACGAAATCGGATCCGGCCAGGAGCGAGTCGAGGTCCATCATCTGGATGCCGGTCTCGGCGATGAAGACGTGGTCGACCTCGACGATATCGTTGCCGAGCAGCTGCATCCCGAAGGCGCGTGCCCGGCGGGCGAGGGTCTTGCCGATCGTCCCCACGCCGATGATGCCCAGCGTGCACTCGTGCAGGGCCCGCCCGGGGAGTTTTTCCCATACGCCCGCCTTGACGGCCCGGTCCATCCAGGGCTGGCGACGGGCGTAGGCCAGGAGGTAGCCCATGACGGTATCGGCGACCGGCAGGGTGAAAGCGTTGGGCGTCCGGCAGAGGCGGATTCCCAGGCGGGAGCAGGCCTCGGCGTCGATCGAGTCGACCCCGGTCCCCCACTTGGAGATGACCTTCAGGCGCGGCGCACAGGCTTCCAGGGCGCGGGCAGTGTAGCGGTCGTCCCCGCAGATGGCCCCATCGAATCGACCGGCGTATTTCAGCAGGGTCTCCTCCTCGAGCCGTTCATGGACCTCGGGGACGATCAATTCCAGCCCGTGCTGTTCGAGCAGCGGCCGGAAGCGATCGAGGAAGGGAATCATATAGGGAGCGGAAAAAAGGACAGTTGGCATGAGGAATCTACGGGGCCGCGCAGGGATTGGGAACTTTCGAGAAATCGAAAACGTTGGGAATGGGAGAGGCGTAGCTGGTATCGTCCAGCAATTGGTAATGGGCGCCCAGATAAGTATCGAAGATCAGCCGGAAGGTGTTGACGGGCGAGATGGTTGGGTAGAGCAGGTCATTGTGGCCGGGCAGGTAATAGGCATTCAGGATCTTGAACTGGTCGCTGCCCTGCTGCAGCCAGGGAGCATGGTCGCCCTGGATGACGATGACCGGGGGATTGGGCGACTCAGCCAGAAGCGTGCCCACGGCCGTATCCAGCTGGCCCGAAATATAAGCAGCCTGATTCCGGTAGCCCTGATAATAATTGACCTGCGAATAGATTCCGTTGGCATCCATGAAAGAGGCCGGGTCGGTGGGCGAGCCGTCGGGGGCAAAGACGAAGAGCGGGTGCGGAATGACCAGGTGGATGAAGACGAATTTCGGTCCCGGCATGTGGGCCAGCTTATCCATGCTGTTCAGGATCAGCTCGGTCCGCTCCCGATAGCGCTCGCCGTCAATCTGGGTCAGGTTGACCAATCCGAGATCCTCCAGGTGGCGGAGGGGGGTGGTGCGGATCAGGAGGGTTTCGAACTCGCTCATCGACGACCCGAACGACGAAGGCGCCAGATAGACATCCGAGGAGGTCATCTCCGTAAAGGCGAAGCCGGTGGCAAAGGCGACTGTCTTGTAACCGGCCTTCTCCAGCTCATAGCGGACCGTGCTGTGCAGGATGGACTGCCAGAGCTGGGTGCGGTCCTCGTTCTTGGGGTCGAACTTGTCGTTCAGGTCCTGGAGGTAATCCAGGTTTAGCGAGGAACCCATCGAGACGTCCGTGCGGGGATAGTTGCTCTGGCTGCACTGGGCGACGTAAAAACCCTTTGCCTCCAGATCGGAGATGAACTTGCTGTTGTCATAATTCAGGTTGGCGCTGAGCAGGTCGGATCGCCCGTACGAATCCGGGATGAAATAGTAGATGTCCGGAGGGGTCTCCCCACTGGGAACCTGCAGCGCCTGGATCGGGGCCTTCGGATCGGCAGGCAGGATCGTCCTGCCCCCGTCTGGCGGGACTGCAATGGCCACCTGCACCATGGCGTAGACCGTCAGGCCGAGTGAGACGACATTCAAGGTCAGCGCGGCGCCCTGGAAGTGAGCCTTCGGCCGTCCGGCCCAGACCAGGCCGAACACCAGGAGGATCAGCCAGAGCGATCCCAGCCAGGCAGGCAAGGCAGGGACCTTCCACCTTTTCTGGATCTGGTCGAAAACCTGGCCGTAGGTATAGAACAGGACCGTAAAAATGGCCGTGGCGAAAGCCGCCCGGTGCCAATCCCTGTAGGCCAGCCGGAAGAGCAGGAACAAGAGTGCGCCCGCGGCGACTGAAACGACCAGCGGCCGGGTCCCGGCGGTATAACGGACCTGGGAAATGTTGTACGCCAACAGGGCCAGGACCGGATAGGCAGCGAAGAAGACGAAGTACCAGGGGGCATTCAAAATCTTGAGCAAGGTCCTTTTCATGGGTTCACCTGTAAAGAGGGCGCGCGCGGCCATCATGAGCGCCGGCGCATCAGGAAGTCGGAGATGGCAAAATCCAGCTCCTCGTCGATATCCCAGGCCTCCGAGGCGTCGATCTCGAACATGAGCGGGTGCTCGCCGAGACGGTTGCGCCGCCGGGCCAGGTTTTGACGGGTGAAGATATACAGACAGGAATTCTCTTCATAGACGGGCGGGAGGTCCTGGGTCTGGAGCAGGACGTTCGGGTCGTGGTTCATCGCCCGGCCGTGCTGGTCATAGAGACGGGTCTGCAGGCGGGTGACCGAGAAAAGCGAGTCATGGGCGGGGAAATCGGCCAGGAAGGTCTGGATGGCCTTCGAAACGGTCCCCGGGCGCAGCAGCGGGTTGGTGCTGTGGGTCTGTAGATAGAAATCGGCTTCGGCCTGGGCAGTGTCATAAAGGAGGATTTCGTTCATCGGGATCGTATCGGCGCGCAGCGATTCGGGCCGTTCGAGGACGGTTACCTGTGGGAAGTCCCGGCGCAGGCCATCCATGACCGGCTGCGAATCCGTGTCCACCAGGATCCCGCCGATCTCAGGGACGGCCAGCAGCGTTTCGACGATATGCTGGTAGAGCGGCTTACCGGCCAGTGGACGGTAGTTCTTGCCAGGCACGCGCTGGCTGTGATGGCGCATCGGAACGAGGGCGACGATCTTGGTCATAGGTCACTCATTATACCGAATCGGTTCCACGTCCCGCCGCGCCGGGTGATCCTTCTCCCAGCCGACGTGATAATAGAAAGTCTGGCGCAGCTCGGGCGTCAGCGTGCTGGAATGGCGATAGCCCTGGTAGGTGCCCCAGAATTGGGCCGTGCGGAACCAGAAAATGCTGAACAGGCTGCGGAAGAAGATCTTCAGGCGGGCAGCGTGCAGGAGGTCGAATCCGATGCTCGCCAGGGTGTTGCGGGAAAAATCGTAGAGGTTGAAATGAGCCTCTGGGTAGAGACGCTTGAACGCCATCCCCTCACGCTGGTAGCGATTGAACACACCCCGGGATGTCTCAGCGTGGACGTGAACCACCTCGGCTGTCGGGACGTAGGCAATGTTGTAGCCTTTTTCCTGTACTCGCTTGGCCCAGGCCAGGTCTTCCAGGCCGGTCAGCGTCTCGTCATACGGGAAGGCATCCCAGACCGAGCGCCGGATGACGGCGTTGGCATTATTGCAAAAAGGATGCTTCTGGGCAGGGTCGGGCTGGTCGGGGTACCAGCGTGAGAAAATCTGGTGCTCGGAGAACTTCGAGTGGGCGTCGCCGCGCTGCCTGCCATAGGCCAGGGCCACCTTCGGATCGGTGAAGGGCTCGAGCAGGCGCTCCAGCCAGTCCGGGTAGACCGGGTAAACGTGGGCGCTGGCGATGGCCGTCAGCTCGTGGGAGGCGGAAGCCAGCCCCAGGTTCAGGGACCGGCCGAAGGTGAATTCGGCCGGGTCGATGTGCACCACCTTCGCCCCGTAGCGGGCGGCGATGGCTGCGGTCGCGTCGGTCGAGCCGGAATCCACCAGGATGACTTCCACGTCCTGGACGGTCTGGTGGCGGACGCCCTCCAAAAGGCGTCCGATGTGCTCTTCCTCGTTATAGGCGCGGACCACCAACGAACAACGCACGACTCACTCTTTCAGCAGGAAATCCCCGCCGTGCAGGATGCCGTCCACCAGGGCGCGCATGACCGGCGAGGCGGCAGGGCTCAAGGACTGCGGGGTGAAATTCTTGAACTTGACGAAGCCGCGCTGGGCGGCCGGCTCGACGAAATCCCCAAAACGCAGGGAGGCGACGAAATAGTGGAAGTAGAAGAAACGCCGGGAGTTGCGGGGATGTTCCGGTAGGATCTTTACTTCAGCCGCCGAGAGGAATTTTTCCAGTTGTTTGAGATATGCCGGGGCCGTAGCCGGAAAGAAGACCGTCCCGAAATCCGTGAAACGGGCGCTCCCGGCGCACAGCACCGGCACCCCCATGATCGAAGCTTCCAGCCCGATGGTCGAGTTGTAGATCATGACGAACTTCGAGCGGCGGATGAGCTCGTAGGAGCTGATGTATTCGTCGGGGGCGACGAAGACGAAATTGGGCAGCGCCGTCGCTCCGGTCCGTTCGACCCACATCGCCACGCTCTCCCGGCTGACCTTGCCGGGCCGGGCCTCGTCGGGGTGGGCCCGGACGATGAAGAGCGTCTCGGGGTGTTTCCTGGCCGTCTCCAAAACCCGGTCCAGCCAGGTGAACATGTCGGGGAAGAGGGCGTTCGAGTGCTGCTGGGTGGTGTCGAAGATGACGTTGGTAAAGACCGGCACGATCTGCTTGAAACCGGCCGCCTTCTTCATGAAAGCTTCGTCGAGGCCTTTCATCTCCGGGAAGAAGCGGATGCCGGCCATGCTGAACTTGCCCTGGAAACGCTCCTGCATCAGGGCGTCCAGGCGGGCGTTCTGCTCGGGGCTGAGCTCGAAGTCCTTGGCGATCGGCATCGGCAGGGCGGTGGCCTGGCCGGCAGTGAAGAATCCACTCAGCGGGTACATGCTGACTTCATGGGTGATGACCCGCACGCCCCGGCGGGTCGCCAGCCAGTAGACGGTCGCTTCGGGGAAGGTCTGGCCGTTGAAGACGACGACCGCCTGCGGCCGGGTCCGCTCGAGCAGCCGGTCGAACTCACGGGCAACGTTCCAGGCCGAGAGGATGAACTCGCGGACCAGGAAACGGGTCGGCTCGTCGTCGGCCAGGGTCAGGCGGCGCAGCCGCCAGCGGACCGAGGGCAGGACCAGCGCGCCGAGGGGCATGCTCCCGTCTTCGAACGGGTGCTCGTACTGCATCAGGGCCCGAACATCCAGAGGGGCCAGGGCAGCCGCCAGGGCCGGGTCGCGCTGGTAGGAAAAGTAGTCGGCCTGGGCGGCCGTGAAATTCGCCCGGGACTGGCGCAGGCACAATTGGCAGGGCATCGACCGGTAGACATCGTCCTGGTCCGTACCCTGCAGACAGCGACTCATCCCCGCTTGGCAAACGAAATGGACGACCGGCGCGCCTTCGAGCCGGACGGCCCAGGAGGCCAGCAGGGAAAAGGCCGCGTTCAGGCTGTGGCCGCGAATGCGGGTGGAGGCGTTGAAAAAGATGACCGGTCTTTGCGATCCGCCTTTGGCGCGGTGTGCCACAGCGCGCGCCAGGCGGGCAGTCTGCCAATCGTTCTTCAGGCTGGCCGTCCCGGTCTGCATCCGGCGGAGGAGTTTTTGGACCGGGTTCACTTGGCTTCCCGGGCCTTGAAATACGCCTCGGAGAGGCGCTGGATGGCCAGCAGGAAACCCTGTCCGGCGTGCTGGTGGCCGCGCCAGATCTCCGGGATCATGGTGCCGTGATAATCCTTCGTGACGCGGAAGAAATGGACCCAGTCGATGTTGCCTTCACCGATTTGCAGGCCTTCCCCATCCAGGCCGGAGCCGTCCGAAAGGTGCAGGTGATGCGTGTACGGCAGCAAGGTCTGGACCTGCTCGTAGAAATCCACGTGGGCCCAGTTGCAGTAAAGTTTGTTATGGGAGGTATCGAAGCAGACATTCAGGCCGCGCGGAACGATGAAATCGCGGATCTCGCCGGCGTCCATGAAGGCATTGGTGACCCACTGGCCGCCGAAATACCACGGGTGCGGCGGCAGGTTCTCGAGCAGGATCTCCACGCCCGCCGCGTCGATCTGCTCGACCGAGCGGCCCAGGTTGTCGTAGAGCTTGCGGTTGTCGTGGATGGGCTGATCGAGGGTCATGGCACCGGGATGGACGATGACCTTGGGCGTGCCCTTGAAGTGCCTGGCCATCTCCCGAGTCCGGTCGATGGACTTCTGGATCAGCGCGATGGAATCGAGGCGCTGCTTCTCGTCCTTCGCGCACAGGTCCACCAGGGTACGCTCCCAGAATTCCGGGGCATGGACCACCAGCGGCATGTCGTAGTCGTGGCCGGGATACTTGTCATCCAGGTCCTGGTCGGTGAAGTGGAACTCCAGCATGTGCGGCTGGTAGGCCAGGAGCTCCTCATAGTCGCGGAAACGGACGGTGAAACCCCATTCCATCGGCAGGGTGTGTTCGGTATCCAGCTCGGGGCGGATGCCCAGGTCGCCGTCGACGAAAGGCTCGTCGATTTCGATGTTCCTTTCGGCGCGCCGGCCGACCAGCTCCGGGTAACGCTGGGGCGAGAGGCCCAATCCCGGGCCCTTGACGGTCACCATGTCGGCCGTGATCTCCTCGCCGGCCTCGATCTTGCGGGCGGCCACCAGGCTCTTGGCCAGGGTTTCGCGGTTGAGGATCTCGCCGCGCGAGAAATACTTCTCCTCGCCTGTCCCAAGCGCCAGGGTCACCAGGCGGATATCGCGGACCATCTTCTTGAAGCCCTGCGGCTCCAGGCTGGCAGCGTGGTCGGGGCCATCCATGGCCCGGTCGAGGGTGATGTGCCGCTCGAGGATGTTCGCCCCCAGGGCGGCCGCGACGATCGAGACGGCGATGCCGCGCTCATGGCCTGAATACCCGACCGGCACGCCGTACTTGCGCAATTGGTCCATATAACGCAGGTTGATGTCCTCGAAGGCGGCCGGGTAGGTGCTGTTGCAGTGCAACAGGGCGAACTGCGCCTTGCGTTCCTCGAGGAATTTCACGGTAAAGTCGACCTCGTCCGGCCGGCACATGCCGGTGGACAGGATCAGCGGTTTGCCCTTCTTGGTCAAATGGTCCAGCAGGGGCAGGTTGGTCAAGTCGGCCGAGGCCACCTTAAAAGCCGGGACATCCAGGCCTTCCAGGAAATCGGCGCTTTCCTTGTCGAAGGGCGTGCAAAGGAAAGTCACGCCTTTCTTCCTGCAGTGCTCGGCGATCTCGTGGTAGGTGCTTTCCGGCAGTTCCACCCGCTGCAGGATCGGCAGCAGGTAACGCAGGCTCTTCTCGCCGGCGTTGACGTTGTCCAGATACTTTTGCGGATAAATGGTATCGAGCTTGCGCTTCTGGAACTTGACCGCATCCACGCCCGCATCCGCAGCAATGTCGATCAGCTCGAAGGCCAGCTGGGGGATGCCGTTGTGGTTGACGCCGATCTCCGCAATGATGTAAGTAGGATGACCGTCCCCGATCAGGCGATCGCCGATTTTGATCTCTTGCATGGCTACCTCTGTTTTTCTCCGGCCTCAGTCATCCGAGACGACCCGGCGGAGCTTTTTGAGGGAGGGCTGTTCGCTATCGTAGACGCGCTTGACGCCGTCGCCCAGGGAGGCCTCGCTGACCCGCACGTACATGACCAGGCGGGCGAAGCCGGCCGGTTCGACCGAGGCGGCCTGGTCCGTTCCCCACATGGCCCGGTCGAGGGTCAGGTGGCGCTCCACCATGCAGGCGCCCAGGGCCACCGCCACCCCCGGCGGGATCAGTCCCACTTCGTGGCCGGAATAGCCGATCGGGCATTCGAATTCCTTGCGCAAGGACTGGATGACGCGCAGGTTCAATTCCTCCGGTTCGCATGGGTAGGTGCTGGTGCAGTGGGTGATGACGAGGTTCCCGGTGCCGATCACCTTGACCGCGGCTTTGATCTGCTCCATGGTCGACATGCCGGTGGATACGATCAACGGCCGGCCGGTCTTGCGGACGTAGCGCAGCAGGTCGTGGTCGGTCAGGGAGGCGGATGGGATCTTGTAGACCAGGGGATCGAAGGCCTCCATGAAATCCACCGAAGGCTCATCCCAGACCGAAGCAAACCAGGCGATGCCTTTTTCCTTGCAATAACTGTCGATCTGGCGATATTCCGCCTCGCCGAATTCGACCTTGTGCCTGTATTCCAGGTAGGAAATGTATCCCCAGGGGGTATCCCGCATCTGCTTCTGCTGGTCGGGCGGGGTGCAGATCTCGGGGGTGCGTTTCTGGAATTTCACCGCATCCACACCCGCATGGACCGCCGCGTCGATCATCTGCTTGGCAATTTCGACGTTCCCGTTGTGATTGATGCCGATCTCGGCAATGATGTAAACAGGATGACCGTCCCCCACCAGGCGATCACCAATTTTAATTTCAGCCATACCTACCTCCAAACGATAAATCAGAATGAAAACCGGATCGACGTGATCCCAGGATCACGTTATTGCGGAAAGAGCTCGCGCTCCACGATCCCGCAGATGACGTGCCAGGCGAACTCGTGCACTTCCTGGACCCGGGGCGTGTCGGGCGACGGGACGACCAGGCACAGGTCGCACTTCGGCGCCATGGTCTGGCGGCCCTTCTCGCCGGTGAAGCCGATCGTCTTCAGGCCGCGGCTGTGGGCCACTTCCAGCGCCTTGAGCACATTGGGCGAGCCGCCGCTGGTGCTGATCGCCGCCAGGACGTCGCCGGGCTTGCCGAGCGCCTCCACCTGGCGCGAGAAGGTGAACTCGTAAGACGAATCGTTGCCGATGGCCGTCAGGATCGAGGTGTCCACCGTCAGGGCGATCGCCGGCAGGGCTGCCCGGTCGATGCGGAAACGGTTGACGAATTCGGCGGCCATATGCTGCGAGTCGGCCGCGCTGCCGCCGTTGCCGCACAACAGGACCTTGTTGCCTTGGCGGAAGCAGTCCAGGAGGCTCCCGGCGATGGCATCGATGACCGGGGCGCACTGTTCAACGGTCTGCTCCATCAGGCGGGCGTGGATTTGCAATTCGTCTTGCAGTTGCTTGACGCTCATTATCTGTTTTCCCTGCTGCTACCAGCAGCTCCTGCCGCCGTCGATGACCAGGTTGGCGCCGGTCATGTACGAAGAGGCGTCCGAGCAAAGGAACAGGATGGCGGCCTGGTACTCGTTGGTGTTCGCCATGCGCCCCAGCGGGATCAGCTTGGCCAGGCGCTCGACGAAATCATCCGGCTGGTTGTTGTAGACCCCGCCGGGGGAGATGGCGTTGACGCGGATGCCGCAGTCGGCCCAATACGTTGCCAGGTAGCGGGTCAGCCCGACCAGCCCGGTCTTGACCACGGAATAAGTGACCGGCTTGACCGGCTGCTGGTCCTCGGGCAGGCCCGGCTTGCGGTACAGGCGCTGGTCCGGGGCGATGACCGCCAGGTCGGAGGCCACGTTGACGATCACGCCGCCCTTGCGGCGGGCCATCTCGCTCCCGATGACCTGCGAACACAGGAAGGCGCCCTTCAAACCGACGTTCAGGTCGGCGTCCCACTGCTCGAGCGGGAAGTTCTCCAGGCGGGAGAATTCCACATCGGCGTTGTTCTCCATCTTGGGGTTGTTGGCGGCGTTATTGACCAGGATGTCGATCCGGCCATATTGATCCAGGACTGTAGCCAACAAGGCTTTGACGCTCCGCGGGTCGGTGATGTCGGCCTGGACCGCACTGGCCCGCTCGCCAAAGCGCTCCTTCCAGGCAGCGCTTCGCGGATCGACCCCGCTGACCCGGATGTCCGCCAGGACGGGAACGCCGCCGGCCCGGGCGATCGCCTCGGCGTGCTGCTGACCCAGGAGCCCGGTCCCGCCTGTGATGACCGCCACCCGGCCGGTCAGGTCGAATAAATTCGGTTGGGAGTTTTCCATTCCACTACCTTCCAAGCTCGACGACCTTGCCGGTCGTCAGGGATTCTTTGGCCGCCAGCGCCATGCGCAGGCTCTGCACCCCGTCGAACAGGCTGACCAGGGGCGCCGGTTTTCCCTGGATGGAATCCAGGAAATATTGCATCTCGTCCAGGAACAACTGGTTGCGCGGGAAGCCCTCGAAGGAACTGGCCTCGACCTGGTTGCCCTGGCCGTCGAAAACGGTCACGCTGAGCGCCCGGATGTCCATGCGGATCTTCCCGGCCTCTCCGTAGACTTCACAGAAACGGCTGAGCGGCCGCTGGAGGTAATCCTGGTGCAGGGTCACCGGCAGGGGCCGGCCGTCCAGCTCGCATTCCATCAGGCTGTCGGCGGTGTCCTCGACGTCGATTTCCAGGTCGCTCAGGTGCCCGCCGCGCGTGTAGATCGTACGCGGCAGCCCGAACAGCCAGTAGAGATAATCGAACTCGTGGATCTGCGAGAGGATCACTCCGCCGCCCAGGTCCTGGCGCGCGGCATATATCTGGCGGTAATCCTCGTAGGTGTGCCAGCCGGGCATATACTCGCCGATCTCCGCCCGCACGGACAGGATCCGCCCAACCTTCTTCTCCCGGACCAGTTCGGCGAGGCGTTTCACGCACGGATGGAAGCGCATCTGGTAGCCGACGACCGCCGTCCGGCCGCTGCTTTCGACCAGGTGGACCAATTCATCGACCTTTTCGAGGTTGTGTGAGAGCGGCTTTTCGATGAAAAGGTGGCAGCCTGCCTGCGCCGCCCGGATCGCCGCCGGGACGTGCATGCTAGTGGGATTGCAAACGAAGGCGACGTCCGGCTTTTCAGCCAGGGCCTGCTCAAGATCCTGGTAGATGTGCAGGTTGTACTTGTCCTCGAGATTTGCCCCGGCTTCCACCAGGAGCTGGTCGGTCAGGACGGGCGGGTCGCGGCGGGGATCGAAGGCAATGATGTCCACGCTCGCTCCCATCACCGTCCGCAAGTTGCGCAGGTGACGCTGGCCGATCCCGCCGAGTCCCATGATCAATACTTTCATCATCGCATTCCTATCGATTTTCCACGAAATTTTTCAGGACGAATTCCCGGTTCTGCTTTGCCCAGGCGACTTCGTCCCCGCTGGCCCCGCGAGCCACCTGCAGGATGAAATCACCGCGGTATGCGACCTTCTTCAGGCTCTCCGCCAGGGCAGGGAAATCCGCGTCCCCTGTCCCGAGCGGGACCGTGCTGGCGCCCAGCAGACGGTCCTTGATGTGGACACTGCCCACCCGCCTGCCGTAGGCGGAAAATTCTTCGCGGGGGGCATAGCCAAGCGAAGAGCTGTTGCCGGAATCGTAATTGGCCTTCAGCAACGGATCGGGAAGCTGGTCGAGCAGCTCGGCAAAGCGAGCCGGGTTCAGGGAAGTCTCCAGGTGGATCTCGATGCCGGTCTTGTGGGCTTCTTGCAGGACGCGCTTCAGCAGGGCGATCACGCCGTCGAACTCCGCCTGGGTATCGATCCGGGAGGCGTCCACGAACGGGATGACCATCCGGTTGATGCCAAGGCGATGGCCGCGTTCCAGCAGCCAGAAGAGGCTGGCGAGGCGTTCATCCAGCTCCACCTGGCTGGCCCGCACGAGCGGCTTATCCATGAAATAGTCCGCGCAAATGGACAGGACCTTGACCGCGTGCTGGCGGGAAAGCTCCTGGAGCTTTTGCAGCCCGGAGTCCGTCGCCAGGGGATTGACGTCCGCTCCGTACAGGTCATAGATCCATTCGATGCAATCCAACCCGGCCTGGGCAGCCAGGGGGAACTCGTCCGCCCAGCGCTCGCGGGGAAAACACTGGATGCGGTTGTCGGTCGGGGGGACCAGGCGGCCTTGCATGATGCCGATATGTGTCATTCGATCTCCAGTTCCGTTTCGAATGCCCCGCAGCCAAGGCCGGGGGCATTCGGAGCCAAAACCAATCCTGCGGGCCGGCTTGTCTGGCCGGTCCTAGCCTGCATGGCCGCCTTTGGTATCGACGCGGCGCAGCTTCTGCATGATCGGCACCTCGCGCTCGATGACGCGCTTGACGCCGTCGCCCATGGCCGTCTCGACCAGGCGAATATCCCGGACGAGGTGGGCGAAACCCTGCGGCTCGACCGAGGCGGCCTGGTCGGAACCCCACATGGCCCGGTCCAGGGTGACGTGGCGCTCCAGCATACAGGCGCCCAGCGCAACCGTGGAGATCGAGGTGGAAAGGCCGGTTTCATGCCCGGAATATCCGACCGGCACGCCATAACGCTGTTTCAACATCGGTATGACCTTCAAATTAAGCTCTTCGTACAACGCCGGATAAGTACTTGTGGTATGAAGGACGACCAGGTTCTCTTTTCCCAGCACTTCGACCGCGTGATCGACCTGTTCCAGGGTGCTCATCCCGGTCGAAAGAAAGATTGGGCGGCCCTTGGAACGGGTATGGCGAAGCAAATTGTCGTCGGTCAGGGAGGCCGAGGCGATCTTGTAGCAGGGCACCTTGAACTGGTCGATGAAATCGACCGACTGTTCGTCCCAGCAGGAAGCGAACCAGGTGATGTTCTTTTCCTTGCAGTAACGGTCGATTTCGGCATACTCGTCGCGGCCGAATTCGAGCCCGTACTTGAGGTCGCCGTTGGTCGTCCCGAAGGGGCTTTCGCGCGGGCGGGCCAATTCCTCGGCCGAATAGACGACATCGACGGTCCGCTTCTGGAATTTGACCGCGTTGCATTTGGCGGTAACGGCTACGTCAATAAGCTTTTTCGCGATATCGAGATCACCATTATGGTTGATACCTATCTCTGCGATTACATAGCAGGGATGCCCGTCTCCAATGATGTCATTATTGATCTTGATGTCTTTCACGTTTAACCTCCGAAAAATTGAATTTCATCCAACGCTGGTTGGTCAATCACTCTTCAAAACCTGCTGAGGCAATTGTAATTCAGAAACTCTTGATTAGAAAAAGGTGGCTTCCTCCGGCCCGCTAAGGCAGACCATAGACATAGTCCGATCCGCTGACGTGCAGCAGGCGCAGCCCGAGGGCTTGAATGGCCTGGTCGGCGCCGGGGAAATCCGAGTACTGGCTCGAATCCACGACGACGTAAGCGACCCCGAGCTGTTTGAGCAGGTTGACGCTCTCGGCGGAAGGAAAAGCATCCATCGTCGGATAGATGCGGCTGTATTGTTCCGGCTGGTTGGCATTGAAATATCCGCCAAGGTAGGGCTTGTCGTAGACGAGGGTATCGTAGACGCCCTGCTGGCTGGACTCATCCCTGAAGGGGAATACCGCCACCGCCCCCGTATCCGGCTGAGTGGCCAGCCAGGCAACTGCCGGGGAGGTTTTTATCGGAGCCATGTTCATCAATGGACCGGGGTAGAAATCGACGAAGACCAACACCAGCAGGATCACTGCGACCCAGCTCCTGGTTTTGGAAGAGAAAAGCTCCAGGAGCGTGTACGCGCCCAGGCCGGCCATCAGGCTCGTAAAGACCAGCGTGAACAAGCCGAAGCGCATCAGGACGCGCATCTTCGAGAAAAAGGGCAGATAAAGGAACAGGTAATAGGCCGGCAGGTGAATCTCCGGCATGCTGGTGCGGTGGAACAGCGGCTGGAGGATCCGGGGCAGCGAGACCACCTTGGCGCCCAACCAGTGAGGGTCGATGCCCAGGGCGAGGACGAATGCCGACAACGCCGCCAGGCTTGCGATCCACAACAATTCCGGATGGGCCAGCTTCCGGCGGCGGACCCAGGCGATCACGAGCAGGGTGAATGAAACGATCCCGATATACAACGTGGCCTCGTGGGCGAATTGGGGATGGAAATGGGAGATCACCCATTTTCCCCACAGGAAACTCCACACGGAAGGAAGGACGAAATCCGTGGGGCTGGCGGAATACCGGGAAGCATAATCCACGGAGCGGGAGGCCAATCCGCCCTGGCTGTTGAGCTTCAGGTACGGCAGCATGGCCAAACCGACCAGCGCGACCGTGATCACGCCAAAGGCCGCCAGGCTCTTCCAGAATACCGGGCTCTTGAGGCGTTTGTAGCCTCTGAAAACGAGGAATCCGGCCAGGAAAACGCCCGAGATCAGGGTCGTCATGTAAACGTAATACGGGCTGGAGAAGCCGATCAGGCCGATGGAAATACCCGCCAGGAGAATGGGACGCCAGGAAAACTTTTCCTGCTTCAACAGCTTGAACAAACCCCAAAAATAGAAGGGGAACCATTGCATTGCCGAGAGACTCAAATGGCCGACGATGTAATGGGCCATGTGGAAGGGCAGGTAAGCGTAGATCGTCCCGGCGACGACGCCGGCGAGGTCGCTCCCGGTCAGGTCCCTGATCCACAGGTACATCCCCAGGCCGGCCAGGACGAAGCTGGCCAGAATCGCAAAATTGAATCCCCAGGCCGGTCCGAACAACAGGCTGGCCGGCAGAGCCAGCGCCACCATGGCCGGGGTGAGATCGGTGGAGGCCAGGTACCAGCCCTGAGGGTAGTTCAGATAGGGATTGAAGAAAGGCGAGATATGCAACTCGAACAACGCCTTCTGGTACCAGCGGATCAGCCAGACGAAATACGTCCCGTCGCCGCCTCCGCCCCCAATGATCTTGTTCATCTGGAAAACGACCGGGTATGTCATTACACAGGTGAGAACGGCAAAATAAACGCACACCAGCACGGGCGGTCGTTTGACGAAATTCAGGAGGCGCTTGAAAAAATTTGGCATGGTTAAATCACCCGGAACGATTGCGCATTCCATCCAAGATCAAATCGCAAAGCTCGCGGACCGCCGCATGGCCTCCGGGGCGGGCGAGCACATGGTCGGCCAGGCGGACCACCTGTGGCAGCGCGTCGGCCACCGCCACGGCCCAACCGACCAGCGGGAAGCATGGCAGATCGTTGACATCGTTTCCCAGGTAGACCACCCGGGAAGCGTCGATCTTGCGTTCCTTCAGGAGGTTGGTCAAGGCCGAGGCTTTGTCGTTCTCGCCCTGGATGCAGGCGATCTTCATTTTCCGGCAGCGCGCCGCCACGACAGGATTCGTTTCCATCGAAATGACCATCGTCTCGACACCCGCCTGGCGGAGCTGGTTGATCCCCAGGCTGTCGCTGCGGTTGGCGGCGACCATTTCCCGCCCGTTCTCGTCCACCCAAACGCGATTATCGGTCAATACGCCGTCAAAATCGAGGAGGAGCAACTCGACCAGGTCGGGCATCCGGCGCGGCGGCTTCCCCGGCCAGACCATGACCGGGCCGCCGGCCGCCAATCGTTCTTCGGCCCGCCGCCAGTCATCGAGGCTATCCAGGTCGATATCATAGCCCGGATCGAACAGCACTGGCAGGATTACCTTCCCGCTCATCGAATTCTTCTCCAGCATCGTCGCCGGGCGGATGATGTCGATCAGGCCGGTGTGGGCATAGGCGGCCGGCAAAACCTGGCGGGGGGCATTGTACGACTCGTCGATCCCGGAGGCGGTCGTCAGCGGATGGATAGGCTTGTCCTCGCCGTCCATCAGCCACATCTTGAATGGGTTCTGGTGGGCCGGGGTAAGGCCTCGCACCGAATCCGCTTCGGGATGCTCGAGCAGAATGCGCACGGCCCGGTCCACCAGGTCCGGATGGCGCAGAGGCGTGGTGGGCCGCAGGTGGACCACCGCTTCGGGGCAATAGCCCTCGTGTTCAGCCAGCCAGTTCAGGGCATGCTGGAAGACCGGTAGGTCCAGGGTGCGATCTCCGGCCAATTCGGCAGGGCGCATGAAAGGAACCTCGGCGCCGGACTGGCGGGCGACTTCGGCAATCTCTTCATCATCGGTCGTCACGATCACCCGTGTCACCGTCTCCGCCTGCCGCCCGGCTGCGATGCTGTAAGCGATCAATGGGTGACCCGCAAAGAGGCGAATATTCTTGCGCGGGATACCCTTGGAGCCGCCACGCGCCGGAATGATTGCCAGGACTTCCCCGGACTTCTTTGGTCGATCGATCTTCTTCATTAGCAAACCCTGTCATTCACGAATATAGTAAGATACTGGCGCTAACACCCTGCCAAGGATGGAAAGTTAATGGGCAGGCAGATAGCGGAATAAAACCAGGCCTTCCGAAGTGACAACTTCCTGTCCCAGGCGGGCATCCAACATCCGCTGGTACGGGTCGGTGGCGGTCAGCACATACTTATTTCCGAAGACGTAATCCATGCCCATCCGGTCCAGGAAGGCTGCGCCCTGGCCTTTTTGGAGCGCCTGGAAATATTCGGTGCTGTTGATGAGGCCATCCATATTCACGACGGTTCGATCCTTGATGAAGTAGCCGATCCTGCCGCCGCCCGTCGAACCGATCACCGCTCCCGGTTCTGTATGCGCTTCGATCGCCTTGATGCCGGTCAGATAAGCTTCCTGACCCTTGGGAGGAATCCGGTATGGAAAATAATAGGCCACCTGTCCGCCATAGGAAACGATGACGGCCGCCATCAGGGCAGCCATGAGGCCCTGCCAGACCCAGGGTTTGCTCCGGAGGCCCTGCAGGAACCGGTGCAGGCATTCCAGCAGAATTCCCAGGCCCAACATCGTAAAGAGCATCTCACCGATCCAATACCACGAACGGATGTTGATATAGGAAGTGCTCGTGTAATCGATGATCTGTGCGTACAGGCCAAAGAGGAGTGCAAGCAGTCCCAACTTGTCCAGGAGACCGGCGATCCACTTACGTTGCGAGTAGACGAGCAGCGCCACGATGATCGCCATCAGCAGGATGGTTCCCAGGTTGACCCCGGTGAGAAGTGACTTTGATCCTCCCCATCCTTTCACCAGGTTGGTGATGGATTGGACTGGGAGGGCGACCAATCCCCAGGCATTGAAGTGCCCGGATACACCCATCAGTTCGGGTATGCCGTGAACGACCGTCCCATAGACGGTATCGGCCAGCATGCCCCACCAATGCTTGATCTGGCCGCTCAGGGGCATGAACTCGCCCGTGTAAAGATAACTCCAGGTAACGAACCCGCCCAGCATGAATCCAACCGGGACATAATAACCGAGGATGCGTTGAACGAAAATCTTCCACGAAGGCCCGAACGGCGACTTTCCAGTCGGGGATTCGCCGGAAGAAATCAACCAGGCAAAGAATCGCAGCCCCAGGACTCCCAGCAGGGTGCCGACCCAGTCGATGATGATGACCGAACGCGGCAGATCTTTGAAAATGCCCACACCCTTCAAAAGGAGCAGCGAACCACCGATGATCA
>DATJPX010000123.1:0-18059 GCA_035506155.1 Anaerolineales bacterium | reverse complement strand
GTACCGCCCGGGGCATTCCCCTTCGAAACATCCCCGAGTACCCCCCAAACCTGGAGGACTTTGCCTGTCGGGTCAAGGTGCTGGATGCGATTGTTCTGTGAGTCGGCCACGTAGAGGCTGCCGTCCTTGGCCAGGGCGATGCCGCGCGGGGCGGCAAACAGGCCGGGGTCCGTGCCGGGTCCGCCCAGGACCAGCTCGGGGCTGGCCGGGGTGGTAATGTTCGCGTACGGATCGACCGGCGCGGTCTGGGCCGGGGCGCTTTCCCCGTATGGCCAGAGCTGGGAGCCAATATCCTTGCGGATGTAGTAATGAAGCCCGTTGGAGACGCCCCAGTTCGTCAGGGTATAGGCCATGGGATTGCTTTTCAGCTCACCCCAGGCGGTGTAATCGCGGTTGAACCAGATTTGCCAGACCGCATAGAAGACCTTTTTGTCGGTAAAGAACGGCTGGATGTGCTTCCAGGCATACTTCAGGTACTCGAAGACGTTCATCGGCGGGAGGAGCTTGGTGCTGTCCGCGGCTGTCTGGGCCAGGTCGTTATTCCGCTCGCCCTGGATGGCGTCCCACTTCAGGCTCCAGTAATCCATGGACGGCCACCATAGGCGTTGGCCGTTGAACTGGTAATAATTGTCCTGGACGACCGGCGTCAGCTTGGATTCGGTGGCATCGCCGACAGCGATGACCAGGTAGTTGCGCAGGTCACGGGTCGGGTTGACATCGAAGTCATCCCGCTTGGCATAGTGGCGCATGTACCACCAATAGGGATAGCGGACGTCGTTGTCGTAGGCCACCATCATGTCCGTCGTGCCGGTGGTGCGGATGGACATCTCCTCGATCTCGTTGAAGAGGATCTTGGGGTCCGCGGCGGCGTGGGCATAGACCAGGAACTCGAAGGCGTTGTTGTAATTGATGTAAGCGGCCCGGAAAGCGGCCCGCCCGGTCAGGACGGCCAGGAGGCCGAAGAAAACCAAGGTGACGGCGCGGGCGTAATTGCGCCTGCCCCAGGCAGCCAGCTTTCCCCACGGGATCGTTTCGATCAGCCAGCCGATCCCCCAGGCGCTCGCCAGGACCATCGGCAGGTCCAGGTGAATGGTCAGCCAGGGCATCTTCTCGCCGGCGTAAGTGAACAAGGCGATCGAGGCGACCGACCAGTAAACCAACAGGGCCGCCACAGGCACCTTTTCCGCTGTCCAGTCAGCCACAGGCGGGGTGAAGGGCGCCCCGGGCTGGCTCTGCCAGAGCTTGCGGCTCCAGGCAATGACGGCCGTGCAGATCGTTCCCAGGGCCGGCAGGAATTCGTAGACCGGGATCATCAGGAAGATGTAGTAGTACCAAGGCTGTCCGCCGCGCGCCACCCCCTGCTGGACGGACCAGTAGCTCAAGGCGCCCACGAACCCGCCGATGACGCCCTGCGGGTTGGTCATGAAGGTGCTGTAGAGCAGAACGATCGGGATGAAGAAGATGGCCGCATGCAGCCACCACCGGCGTCCAAACCACCAGATGCCCAGCGCGGCGCTGATGCCGCCCAAAATGAGCACGGTAATGCCAACCCGGATCATCCCGGCCGTGGAGTAGTCGAGGATCTCGAAGGAGGATTTTTTGAGCGCCACCAGGATCGTGTTCAGGATGCCCAGCGGAATGGCCCCGGTCAGCGGCAGGACCAGCGTCCCAAGGAGCATCAACAGGTCCATGGAACGCTCGGCTCGCAAGCCTTCCCAGCCCAGGCCGCGCACGCCCTCCACCACCGCCCAGACCAGTACGCCCACCGAAGCCAGCCCCATCCCGACCAGGGCGATTTTCAGCCCGCGTGTATCGATCGGCTTCAGGCTGAGATATACGAAGGCAGTGACCGCGCCGAGCAGGATGGCGCCTGACAGGCCGAGCAGGAAGTGTTTCCGCTTGCTATCGTCCTGCCACTCCCGACGCGCCAGCCGGTCCACCAGGTAGGCAGTCAGGAAAAGGAACTGCTCGCCCGCCAGCATATAGGAGGTGACTTTGTCGGTGAAGTGGATGGCGTTCGCCACGGTGAACAGGACCAGCACCCAGGCTTCCCGTTTTTCCAGGTAACGCAGGATCGTGTAAAGGGTAAGCAGGCTCCAGACGATGATGTAGGCTTCGTTGCGGGCGTAGCGTCCGTAAAAGAGCATCAGGGGCGATATAAGAAGGAGGAAGCCGGCTACCAGTGCGCCCGTCCGGCCCAGATAACGCCGGAAGAGGAAGACGGTCAGCAGGATGGTCAGCACGCTCAACGTGGCCGCCGGGATGCGACTGGTAAAGTCATTATCGCCGAAGAGCGCATACGAGAAGGCGATCATGTTGAACTGCAGCGGACCATGGCTCATCGGATCGTAAGCATACCCGTTGCCGCTGTACAGGCTGTAGGATGGTACGACGTGGTTGATCTCGTCGTGGCTCATTGTGCGGGCCCCCAGGTCATAGAAGCGTGAAACCACTGCGGCCAGGAAGAGCAGCACGACCAGCAGGGTTTCCAGCGTGGCCGGGAACCAGCGCTTGAGTGGAATATCCAGGGGGGAATGAGTTTCAGTTGTGGGATTCATCGGCATAATTGTACCAAACCTGGCTGCCGGTGGGGGGTTCCTTTCTTCGACCGGCAAACCATAGGTTTGACCCTTCCATTTAGACTGCAGGAGTCTTGACGCCTTGGATCCATTGAATGAATTTCGTCCAGCCACGCTTGTCTGCAAGCCAGGCGTACAAAGGCAGCTGGATGCGTTTCCCGCCGGTTACCAGGTAGACTTTTTTCCCCTCGATCGAGAAATCCCGGCTCGAGTTGAAAGCATATGTCTTGCTGGTGATCCCGACCAGGGATCGAATGACCAGGTTGTTCGCGGCCACTTCGAAATAGGTCTGGGTCAGGTAGAGGATTCCCGCGATCAGGCCGATCCAAAATCCCGCCACCAGCCCGGCGGGAATGGGCCCCAATCCCTTGTTTCCGGCGATGAAAAATGCGGTCAGGCAGCAGTCCATGAAGACAAAGGCCAGCAGCACCACCCCCACGACCGTGTTGTAGCGGATTTTCATATTCCTCCTCCCGTTAGGAAAACCTCCTGGCATCCCAGGCTGGCTCCCGGACGGATCCGCCCGGGTTCGCTAAAAAGGTCAAGGAAATACCATCCCAATGGCGGAAAGCCATCTGGAAACCCTGGTCGGGTCGCGAAAAGAAGAAGTCGTTTCCGGCCGGACGTTTCTCACGGCTGCAAGACATCCACCCCCTCCGGCAGGAGGGTCACCTTGCCATTCTCGTCCACCTGAAAGGCCAGGTCGGTCCCGGTAAAGCTAGCCGGCGTGCGGTAGTAAAGCAGGCCCTGGGAGGCGCTCGAATTCATGTCGTCCATGATCATCTGGGTCATCGAATTGCCAAAAATGAACAGGCAGGATTCCCCCGTGTCCATCAGCGGCACGCGGAAGGCCAGTTTACCCTCCCCGTCCGTGGCGGCGTTGAAGACCACCCAATTATCCTTGAAGCGAAAGCCGTACCAGACCATGCGTTTGGCGATCGGCTGGCCAGCCTTCAAATAAGTCAGGGTGACGTTCTTCCAGTCCGCCGCCGGAGGGACAGGTGTAGAGGGTTGCTCGAGCGGCAAGGCATCGGAAGAGCCGATCGAGATGGTCGCGGCCCGGCCTGCATAGGCCTCGGTCAGCGCGACAGATGGGGAACCGGGCAGGTCGATCTCCAGGATGATCCGGTCGCCGTACTTGCCATCAAAAGGCTGGCCCACCACGGCGCCATCCAGGCCGACCTGTTCACGCCATTCCGCCAGGAGGGTCTTCTTCTGGCTGCCGTACGGGCTGAACAGGACACGGAGGTTCAGGACGGCCGGATTGGAGAGCAGGTGATATTTGTAATAATTCCCTTTGAGCGGGCCGGTCAAGGTATAGACGAAATCCTTGGTGCACTGCTGGTACATCCCGCACTCGCCGGTGACCTCCAATGAGGTGGGCGCATAAGTGTTGAGGATGTCTTTCTTGAAGATGAACAGGTCGATGTAGGCAGGCGGCGGGAAAGTGGCCGTTGGTGTGAATGCGGGCGTGAGGGAAGCGCTGGGGGTGTCGGTATCCGCAGCGGCAATCACGACGCCAGATTGAGTGGAAATGGAAGCCTGCGAAGTCCCCTGCGCCTGTTCAGGCGTACAAGCCGCCAGCGATAGGGCGACGATGAGAATGAGCCCACCCCAAAGGACGATCCGTCTGTACATACCCTTCCTCCTGCGCGATCACGGGCGCACCCGGCAGCGTTTCTTCTGCAAAATTTATTTGTTACCCCTCCACCGGGCAAAGGCCGCCTGCGAAAGCAGCCGCCCGGCGCTTCGTTCCTCGGTCACCAGCTCACCGCATTCCAGGTCGCCACGTTTTCCCTTCATCATCTCTGCCAGTGCCAGGTAAGCGTGGACGGCCGGCAGCCTGACAGCGTACACCGTCAGGACAACGAAGAGAGGCTGTTCGCTGAGGACCGCCCGGCACGCTCCCAAAAGCTCCGGCAGGGATTTGTAGACCTCCCAGACTTCTCCCTTGGGGCCGCGCCCGAACTTTGGCGGGTCGAGCAGGATGCCATCGTACTTCGCCCCCCGGCGCGCCTCCCGCTCGACGAACTTGAGGGCGTCGTCCACGATCCAGCGAACGGGTTTCTCGGTCAATCCGGAAAGGGTCTGGTTCTCGCGCGCCCAGCCGACGGATTTTTTCGAGGCATCCACGTGGGTGACCTTCGCCCCGGCCGCTGCGGCGGCCAGCGTGGCCAGCCCGGTATAACCAAACAGGTTCAATACGCTGACGGAGCTTCCGGCCCGACCGATCAGGCCGGCCATCCAGTCCCAGTGGGCCGCGCATTCCGGGAAGACGCCCAGGTGCCGCCCGGGAGTGGTCATGGCCGAGAATCGCAGCGGAGTCGCGCCGGCCAGAGGATAACTCATCTCCCATTTTTCCAGGACTTTTTTCTTCATTGCCCAGTGGCCGCCGCTCTCCTCGCCCGTCGGCTGGAAGACCGCCTGGGCGGCCTGCCAACGTTCGGAGGGGAGCGCCTTCGTCCAGAGCGCCTGCACCTCCGGGCGGACGAAGGTATACGGACCGAAGCGTTCGAGCTTCTGCCCGCTTCCGCTGTCGAGCAATTCATAATCGTTCCAACGAGGCGAGGTGAGGAGTTCGATCTTTGGAGGCATAGAAGGTATCAAATCAGAAATTCCGAGGAAATTTCCCCGTCTTCACCAAGACTTTGACCATTTTTTCGCAGTCGTTGGCTCAAAAACCATGATAAGTGATTGTAAAGTATGTCATGCGGTACTGGTCAAAAGTACTACTTGTAAACCAGACTGTTATTGTGCTAAAATAAGCTCGTCCGTGGGAGAAAGTGGGACGATGTGGGATGCCGGCAAGAACCGGCGTTCCGGTTTAATAGAAGAGTTAGAACGAATGTTCCTGAACCAATACCAGCACTCCTTCGATGATAAAGGCCGTCTGACAATCCCGTCAAAATTCCGGGAATTGCCGGAAGAGGGCGCGGTTGTCGTCCAAGGTCTGGACCGCAATTTGATGGTACTGCCTCCCGAGGTCTTCCAGGTCCTGTACGACCGCCTGATGGCGATGAACCTGACCGACCCGACCGCCCGTCTGTTGCGCCGCATCATCCTGGGCAACGCCCTCCAGGTGGTCCCGGACGGCGCCGGACGCATCCTGCTCTCATCGAACCTGCGCGAGTATGCTGATCTGAAAGACGGGGTCGTCTTCGTCGGTCAGGGTGACTACTTCGAGATCTGGTCACCGGCCCTCTGGCAGGAACAACAGACCCAGGTCAACGACGCAGCCTTGAACGCCCAACGCTTCGCCGCACTCGACCTGAAGACCCGTTAGGATGTCCGGCGTGCACCAACCCGTACTTTACAAAGAGATTATACACGCTTTACGCCCCAAGAGCAGTGGACGGTACGTGGACGGAACGCTCGGCGCTGGCGGCCATGCCGCCGGCTTGCTCGCCGAAAGCGAACCCGGAGGCCGGTTGCTTGGTCTGGATGTAGACCCGCAGGCCATGGACCTCGCCCGCCAGAAACTCGCTCCCTTCGGGGAGCGCGCCTGCTTAATAATGGGCTCCTACACCGGCCTGATCAAGCGGCTCGACTCCCTGGGCTGGAAATCGGTGGACGGCATCCTGCTCGACCTGGGAGCATCCTCGATGCAGTTCGACACCCCCGACCGGGGTTTTTCCTTCCTGGCAGAGGGACCGCTGGACATGCGCTTCGACCCGTCCAACCCCCTGACCGCCGCCGAGATCGTCAACACCTGGCCCGAAGACGAACTGGCCGACCTGCTCTTCCGATACGGGGAGGAGCCGGCCTCCCGGCGGATCGCCCGGGTGATCGTCCAGGCCCGGCCCGTGGAAGGGACCCGGGAGCTGGCGACCCTGGTAGAGAAGGCCCTCGGCCGGCATGGACCCCACCACCCCGCCACGCAGACCTTCCAGGCCCTGCGGATCGCAGTCAACGGCGAACTGGCGGCAGTGGAGAAAGTCCTGCCGCTGGCAGTGCAGGTCCTCAACCCAGGCGGACGGCTGGCAGTCATCAGCTTCCACTCGCTGGAAGACCGGATCGTGAAGGAATACTTCCGCCGGGAAAGCCGGGACTGCATCTGCCCACCCCGCCAGCCGGTTTGCACCTGCGGGCATAAAGCGAGTATCCGGGAAATAACCCGCCGGCCGATCGTTCCGGCGGAAGAAGAAATCAGTCAGAATCCGCGCGCACGCAGCGCCAAACTGCGTGTCGCTGAGAAGTTGTAAACAAAAAAGCCAATGGGTGTTGGCTCGAACGGTGATGCAGCATCGCAAGTACTAGGCCAATGGGTGTTGGCTCAGAGCGGAGGTGCAGCGTCATCCATATTGATCGGTAATTAATGGACCTGTCAATGAACAATGTCACGCAAATCGTCCAAAAAGTACGTCAGGCCCACTGGAGGGTACAACGCCAGTGGATCGGTCTGTTCCTGCTTGGACTGGTCGCAGTGGCGATGGTAGCCGGGATCTACCTCAACGTGACCGTGCGGGCCACGCTGGCAGGGCGTGAGATCCTGCTCCTCCAATCGAGCATCGCCGACAACCAGCTCAAGAACTCCGATCTCGAGACGCAGCTGGCCTCGCTCAGTTCGATCCAATCGGTCCAGCAGCGCGCCCAGGACCAGGGCTTCCAGCCCGCCGATCCGACCGATATCGTCTACGTGGTCGTTCCGGGCTACTCCCGCCGGACCGTCGTGGACCTGTCCACCCCGGGCAACTCGGCGTCCAAGGTCCCGGCCCTCCTCCCGGAATACACCGAGTCGCTCTTCGATTGGCTGACCCGTCAATTGACCTCCTCCACCCCTGCTGGAGGACAGCCATGAAACGGCCCAATTTCTGGCGTTACCTGACCGTCGCCGCCGTGATGGCGCTGGCCGGGCTGGCCATCCTCGTCCAGCTCGTGCGCATCCAGAGCAGCCCCGAAGTGGCGGGCATCACCGGCCAGGGGACGTACGTCTGGAAAACCTTCTATCCGCCGCGCGGTGAAATCTACGACCGGCACGGCAACCTGCTGGCCGGCAATAAGACCGTTTACGAAGTCGGGCTGGACCTGACCGTCAAGCCCGATCCGCAGACGGTTGCCCTGGCCGCCCAGATGGCCATGGGCATGGATCCGGCCCAGACGATCAGCCGCATCGAAAACGCCGCTGCGGGGACCCAGTACATCGTCCTGAAGGATTTCGTTCCTCCTGAACAATACGACCAGCTGGTGAAGCTCCAGACCGCCGCCCGGTCCGATCCGAGCGGGCGCAACCTCGACGCGCTGCACTTCAAAGCCCACCTCATGCGCAGCTACCCCGAGAACGACCTGGCTTCCACCGTGCTCGGCTTCGTGACCGAAGACAATCACGGTTACCTGGGCGTGGAAGAAAAATACGACAACATCCTGGCCGGCATTCCGGTCACCGAACTGGTCCCGGCCGATCCCCGCCGGGCCATCGACTACCCGAGCATCCCTGCCGGCCAGACGATCGTCCTGACCATCGACCGGGAGATCCAGGCCTCCGTCGAGCACATCCTGGACAACGCCCTGGCGACGACCGGAGCCGTATCAGGCACCATCATCGTCATGGACCCCCGGACCGGCGAGATCCTGGCGATGACATCCTCCCCGCGGATGAACCTGAACAACTACCAGGATGTCGGCCAGATCTTCCCGGGTGAGACCCCCTTCGACCGGGCGATCAGCGAAGCCTATGAGCCCGGGTCGGTCGTCAAGATCCTGACCATGGCCTCCGCCCTGGACAGCGGCGTCGTCAAACCCGACACGGTCTACCTGGACAACGGGATCATCTATGTCGGCGGCGTCCCGATCCGTGACTGGGATGGCGGCGCGTGGGGCTACCAGGATATGACCGGCTGCCTGGCCAACTCCCTGAATGTCTGCCTGGCCTGGGTTTCCACCCAGATGGGAAACGCCAGCTTCTATTCCTACATGCAGCGCTTCGGCCTCGGCCATCCGACCGGCATCGACCTGGCCGGTGAAAACCCTGGGCGCTTGAAGCTGCCCGGCGACAGCGATTGGTATCCGGTCGACCTCGGCACGAACGCCTTCGGACAGGGCGTGGCGATCACCCCCATCCAAATGATGATGGCCGCCTCCGCCCTGGCCAACGACGGCAAGATGGTCTACCCGCACGTCCTTTACGGGCAGGTGCAGAACGGCCGGCAGAGCAACATGACGCCCCAGGTGGTCGGCACCCCGATCTCGGCCGACACCGCCCACACCATCACCGCTATGCTCGCCAATTCCCTGGAGCAGGAATCCTCCACCGCCCTGATCCCCGGGTACCGCATCGCCGGCAAGACCGGCACGGCCCAGATCCCGATCCAGGACGGCTACGATCCGACCAACGTCAACGTTTCCTTCATCGGCTGGGGCCCGGCCGATGATCCGCAGTTCATGGTCTACGTTTGGTTGGAAAAACCCCAGACCAACAAAGCCGCCTCCGTGGTGGCCGCCCCGGTCTTCAAGCAGGTGATCGAAAAGCTGGTCGTTTTGTTGAACATCCCGCCGGACGTGGTCCGGCTCCAGAATACCGGACGTTGAGGCTGAATGCTGACTCTCGCTGACGTAATCGAGGCGCTGACGAATCTCCGCCCCGCCCAGGTGAACACAGTCATCACCGAAGCGGCGGTGGATTCGCGTCAGGTCATCCCCGGAGGCCTGTTCGTGGCGCTCCCGGGCGAACGCGTCGATGGCCACGATTACGTCGCAGACGCCTTCCGGCGGGGCGCATCCTTCGCCCTCGTCCAGCGCCCGGCGACCGAAAATTACCGGACCCTCGACCTGCGCGGCGGTTCCAGCGTGACGATCCCCTTCCAGGCGGAAGCTCCGATCTGCCTGATGGTCGAAAACACCCTTCTGGCCCTCCAGCAGATCGCCCGCTTCTGGCGTCGGAAGCTCGACCTGCGCGTGGTCGGGATCACCGGCAGCGTGGGCAAATCCACCACCAAAGAGGTGGTTTTCGAGGTCCTCGACCAGCGCTACCGCACGCTGAAGAACCCCGGCAACATGAACAACGAGATCGGCCTGCCGCTGACCATCCTGCGGCTGGGATCCGGTTACCAACGAGCCGTCCTGGAGATGGGCTTCTACGTGCCGGGCGAGATCGCCCTGCTGTGTGATATCGCCCAGCCACAGATCGGCGTGGTGACCAACATCGGCACCGTCCACGCCGAGCGGGCTGGCTCCCAGGAGGCCATCTTCCGCGGCAAGTCCGAGCTGGTCCAGGCCCTGCCTCCCGACGGCGTCGCCGTTCTCAACCTCGACGATCCCTGGGTGGCCAAGATGGCCGAAAACACCCGGGCGCGCATCTTCTTTTACGGACTGGACACCACCGCCGACTTGTGGGCCGACGGGGTCGAAGGTCTCGGCCTGGAAGGCATCCGCTTCCGCCTGCATTACCGGTCCGAAACGTTACACGTCCACATCCCGCTGATCGGGCAGCACTCCGTCCACACCGCCCTGCGGGCTGCGGCGGTCGGCCTGGTGGACGGGTTGACCTGGCAGGAGATCCTGGACGGCCTGCGGCAGGGTCACACCCAGCTCCGCCTGACGGCGGTCCGCAGCGAGAGCGGCGCCCTGCTGCTCGACGACACTTACAACGCTTCGCCCGAGTCCATGCTGGCGGCCCTCAACCTGCTGGCCGAGCTGGATGGGCGCAAGGTGGCCGTGCTCGGCGACATGCTCGAGCTTGGACCCTACGAAAAACAAGGCCACGAGCTGGTCGGCATCCGCGTGGCCGA
The DNA here is from genome assembly GCA_035506155.1 of Anaerolineales bacterium. Taxonomy (GTDB): domain Bacteria; phylum Chloroflexota; class Anaerolineae; order Anaerolineales; family Villigracilaceae; genus UBA877. The sequence continues at coordinate 7,756 of DATJPX010000123.1, read as the reverse complement.
AGTGGCCGAGACGCTGGTCACGGTGGGCACGCTCGGACACCTGATCGCCGCTGCCGCCCGCCGGGCCGGCATGCAATCCGGAAAAATCAACGAATTCGAGGCCACGGACGAGGCGATCGAGCATTTACGCCGGTCGCTGACCGATAAGGACGTGGTCCTGGTGAAGGGCTCCCATGGCATCCGCATGGACCGCATCGTCGCCGCCCTGGAGGTTCCTGCATGAAAAATTCCCCGCTTGCGCTGAGCCTGGCCGGCCTGGCTTTCATGATGACCGTCATCTGGGGCGGACCGCTCCTGCGCATCCTGCGCCACTTCAAGATCGGGAAGATCATCCGCGTCGAGGAACCGGGGGCGCACATGGTCAAGATGGGCACACCCACCATGGGCGGCTTGATGGTCATCGTCCCCGTGCTGCTCGTCACCATCCTGCTCAACGCTGCCAGCCTGATCGGGATGAAAATCCTCGGCCAGTCGGTGCTCGTCCCGTTGATCGCCATGCTTGGATACGGCCTCCTGGGCGCCATCGACGACTGGGAAGGCATTCGCGGCAAGCGCAAGGGCGAAGGCATGCGCATCCGCACCAAGTTCCTGGCCCAGGTCGTCCTGGCGCTCGGGATTGCCTTCGTCCTCAAATACCTGCTCAAGGTCCCGGACTTGTACGTCCCGGGGATCGATTTCGAGATCAAGCTGGGTTGGGTCTACATCCCGATCGCAGCCTTCGTCATCGTGGCGATGTCCAACGCAGTCAATTTCACCGACGGGCTGGACGGGCTGGCCGGGTTGATCTCCGCAACCATCTTCGCTTCCTACGGCGGGATCGCCCTGATGCAGGGACAGGTCTTCGTGGCCCGCTTCTGCTTCACCATGGTCGGTGCGCTGTTCGGGTTCCTGTGGTTCAACGTCCACCCAGCCCAGCTGATCATGGGTGATACCGGATCGCTCTCGCTGGGCGCCAGCATCGCAGTGATCGCCCTGATGACCGGCCAGTGGGCCGTCCTGCCCCTGATCGCCATCATCCCGGTCAGCGAAGCCCTGAGCGTCACGATCCAGATCTTCTACTTCCGCCTGACCCATGGGCGGCGCTTCTTCAAGATGGCGCCCATCCATTTACACTTCGAGCTGCTGGGTTGGTCCGAAACCCAGATCGTCCAGCGTTTCTGGCTGATCGGCCTGCTGGTCGCCATGCTGGGCATCGGTTTGATCCTGGTATAGAGAGCGAATGAAACCCGACTGGAACGGCAAACGTGTGACCATTCTGGGAGGCGCCCGCCAGGGCTTGGCGGCGGCGCGCTGGCTGGCGCGTCACGGCGCGATCGTGACCGTGAACGACCGGCGCGCTCCCGATCGCATGGTCGACGCCCAGGCCGCCCTGGCCGACATCCCCGTCGCCTGGGTGCTGGGTAGCCATCCGGTCGAACTGCTCGAGAGGACCGACGTCCTGTGCATCTCCGGCGGCATCCCGCTCGAGAACCCCCTGGTGGTGGAAGCCGTCAAACGCGGCCTGCCGCTCACCAACGACACCCAGATCTTCATGGAAGTCGTGCCCTGCAAAACCGTCGGGATCACCGGATCCGCCGGCAAGACCACCACGACGACCCTGGTTGGACAGATGGCGAGCGCCGCCCTGGGCGACAAGGCCCACGTCGGCGGGAACATCGGCGACCCGCTCTTGAATTACGTCGACGAGATGGCTGCGGGAGACCTGGCCACCCTGGAGATTTCCAGCTTCCAGCTGGAACAGATGACCCTCTCGCCGCAGGTCGCGGCGGTCCTGAACATCACGCCCAACCACCTGGATCGCCACGGTACGATGGAAGCATATACTGCCGCCAAGAAGCGCATCCTGGACTTCCAGGGGCCTTCCGACACGGCCGTGCTGTGCCGGGAGGATGCCGGTTCCTGGGGCCTGCGGAACGACGTCCACGGGCGGCTGGTCTCCTTCGGCTTCGGGCCGCTCCCGGCCAACCAGGACGGCAGCTACCTGGCGGATGGCATCCTGCACATGCGCCAGCGCAATGTGGATATCCCCCTGCTCCGCCGGGACCAGATCCAACTGCGCGGCGAGCACAACGTCATGAACGTCCTGGCTGCCTTCGCCATCGGTTTCGCCGCCGGCCTCCCGCTGGACGCGATGCTCTCGGCCGCAGAAGAGTTCAAGGGCGCAGCCCATCGCATGGAATTCATCCGCGAATGGAACGGCGCCAAATGGTTCAACGACTCCATCGCCACCGCTCCCGAGCGGACCATCGCAGACATCCGTTCCTTTACGGAACCGCTCATCCTGCTGCTGGGTGGGCGCGACAAGAACCTGCCCTGGGACGAACTGGCAGCCCTGGTGCGGCAGCGCGTGGATCATGTGGTGCTCTTCGGGGAAGCCGGCGAGAAGATCGAAGCCGCCCTGGCCAAGGCCCAGGGTCCAAAACCGGAGACGCTCACACGCTGCAAGAGCCTGGGCGAAGCCGTCCAGCTGGCGGCCAACGTGGCCCAACCCGGCGATGTCGTCCTGCTCTCGCCCGGCGGCACCAGCTTTGACCAATTTACCGATTTCGAAGAACGTGGAGAGGCATTTAGAAAATGGGTATCGGAACTTTCGTAAACCGGTCTGCCACCAAGCCCACCCCGACGGCCTCCTACCGCCGGACCCGGACATCCACGGGCGATCTGATCCTGATCGCCGCGGTGATTGCCCTGGTCATCTTCGGCATGTTGATGCTGTACTCGGCCAGCACGGACTTCTCCCTGCTGAACTACAACTCGCCGACCTACATGTTCAACAAGCAGCTGATCTGGTTGGTGATCGGGACACTGGCGGCCTTCGTGGTCTCCCGGATCGATTACCACCAGTGGCGCCGATATGCCCTCCCGACGATCGCGGTCACCATCGTCCTGCTCGTGGCGGTGCTTTTCATCAAAGACACCCGTAACGGCGCAGTCCGGACGATCTTCGGCGGCTCGATCCAGCCCTCCGAGATGGCCAAGCTGGCCACCATCCTTTACCTGTCCGTCTGGCTGTACAGCAAGCGCGACTACATGCACGTCATGCAGCTCGGCCTGATCCCCCTGGGCGTCATCCTGGGCGGCATCGGCGGCCTGATCTACCTGGAGCCCGACTTGAGCGCAGCCGTGACGATCTTCATCCTCGGCGGCCTGCTCTTCTTCCTGGCCGGCGGAGAGCTTCGCCAGATCATCCTGTTCTGCCTGGTCGCCCTGGTGGCCGGCTGGATCGTGGTCCAGTTCAGCTCGACGGGCCGGGCCCGCCTGGCATCTTACATGGCCGGTCTCAAGGACCCCCTGAAGTCCAGCGACCATGTCATCTGGTCGTTGGAAGCGGTCTTCAAAGGCAAATTGTTCGGCGTGGGCATCGGGAACGCCACCACGAAATTGATCGGCCTGCCCTTCTCGGCTACGGACAGCATCTTCGCCGTGATCGTCGAGGAACTGGGCCTGGTCGGCGCACTCGGCCTGATCAGCCTGTACGGCATCCTGCTCTGGCGCGGCCTGGTGATCGCCTCCCGGGCCCCCGATACGCTGGGCTCCGTCATGGCCGCCGGCGTGACCTTCTGGATCGTGATCGAAGCCATTATCAATATGTCCATGATGATCGGCCTGCTGCCGGTGGCCGGCAACGCCCTGCCCTTCATCAGCGCCGGCGGCTCGAACCTGGTGTCCTCGCTCACCGCCATCGGCATCCTCTTGAGCATTTCCCGCCAATCCGGACGCAAGCCCGGGGTTGAGGCGGAGACCGAAGAACGGAGGTCCTACAGTGCGTCTGCTGATCTGCGCCGGCGGGACCGGCGGCGGGGTTTATCCCGCACTCGCCGTCCTGCAAGCCATTCGAGATAGCGCGGACGTCCTCTGGGTAGGCGGAGAAGGCGGAATGGAAGCTCAACTCGTCGAAAGAAACGGGATTCCATTCAAAACCGTCCCCGCCGCCGGGGTACACGGCGTCAGCCTGCGGACCCTGCCACGCAACCTGTGGCAGCTGGGCCGCGGCGTTTTCGCCTCCGGGCGCATCCTGAAGGAGTTCAAGCCTGACGTACTGTTCTTCACCGGCGGCTATGTGGCCGTCCCCATGGCGCTGGCCGGGCGGAAGGTGCCCAGCCTGCTCTTCGTCCCGGATATCGAACCGGGGCTGGCGTTGAATACCCTGGCGCGGTTTGCCCGGCGGATCGCCGTCAGCGCCGAGGACTCGACCCGCTACTTCAACCGGCCCGAACGGGTCGTCTTGACCGGTTACCCGACCCGGACCGGCCTGGCCAACTGGACCCGCAGCCAGGCCCGCAAGTCCCTGAACCTTTCCAACGATCCCGTCCTCCTGATCCTGGGCGGGAGCAAAGGCGCCCGCTCGATCAACAACGCCGTTCTGGCTGCGCTTCCGGAACTGCTCGAGCTGGCCCAGGTGATCCACGTCAGCGGCGAGCTGGACTGGCCGGTGGTGGAAGCCAAATCCAGGGAGCTCACCCCGTCCCGGGCAGCCCGCTACCACGCCTACCCTTACCTGCACGAGGAAATGGGTTCCGCCCTGGCCTCTGCAGACCTGGCGCTCTCCCGGGCCGGGGCTTCCACACTCGGTGAGTATCCACTCTTCGGCCTGCCAGCCGTGCTGGTCCCCTACCCCTATGCCTGGCGTTACCAGAAAGTCAACGCCGATTTCCTGGTCCGGCACGGGGCCGCCGAAATGCTGGAGGATGCGAGCCTGTCCGACCGGCTGCTCCCAACCGTGAAGGCCCTGCTCGGAGATCCGCAGAAGCTGGCCGAAATGCGCACAGCCATGACACGTTTATCCCGTCCCCAGGCTGCGGCAGAGATCGGCAACCTGCTGATCGGGCTCTCCCAGCCGTCTGCAGGGGCGCTCCGCGAGGAGAGGAGATAAGAGCATGGTCAGCCTGAACTTCGTCTTCTGGATGTACGTGGTGCTGTTCGCCGTCATCGGCGGGATGCGCGGCTGGGCCAAGGAGATCCTGGTCACCTTCAGCGTCATCCTGGCCCTGGCCTTCACCGCCCTGCTCGACCACTACGTGCCTTTCGTGCGGGACGTGCTCCAGAAGGATAGTTCCCCGCTGTATTTCTGGCTGCGCAGCCTGATCCTGATCCTGCTGGTCTTCTTCGGGTACCAGACGCCGAACGTGGCCCGTTTCGCCGCCAAGATGACCCGGGAAAAGCTCGAGCACATCATCCTGGGCGTCGTCATCGGCGCCATCAACGGGTACCTGATCGCCGGGACGATCTGGTTCTACATGGCGGATGCCAAGTATCCCTTCCCGAACCTGGTCCAGCCCCCCACCGGGGATCTCGCCACGGCGGCCACGAACATGCTGCACTACATGCCGCCCAAGCTCCTTGGCATCCCCGGAATCTACTTTGCCGTCGTACTGGCATTCATTTTCGTGATTGTGGTGTTTGTCTGAAATAACTATGAAGCACTATCACTTGATCGGCATCGGTGGAACTGGTCTCTCGGCCATCGCCCGCATCCTGCTCGAAATGGGATACACGGTGACCGGGTCTGATCGCGCCGAATCCCCCTTCATGCAGGACCTGCGTTCCGCGGGCGCGACCATCAGCATCGGCCACCACGCGGGAAACGTCGCGGGTGCCGACCTGGTGGTGCGCTCATCCGCCATCCCGGATGCCAATCCGGAGGTGGTCGCCGCCCTGGCGGCCGGCATCCCGGTCCTCAAGCGGGCCGATTTCCTGGGCAGCCTGATGGAAGGCAAGACCGGGGTCGCCATCGCCGGGACGCACGGCAAGACGACCACCACTTCCATGATCGCCTGGATGCTCTCGGCCCTGAACCAGGATCCGTCCTTCATCGTCGGCGGCGTGCTCAACAACCTGGGCGTCAACGCCCGGCTGGGCGAGGGCGATGCCTTCGTCATCGAAGCCGACGAGTACGACCGCATGTTCCTCGGCCTCAAGCCCGCCATCGAGGTGGTGACCAACGTCGAGCACGACCACCCGGACTGCTACCCAACCCCGGAGGATTTCCACGCCGCCTTCGTCGAGTTCGTCAAGCGCCTGCCCTCCGACGGGACGCTGGTGGCCTGCGCCGAAGACGCCGGGGCCCGCCGCCTGATGGACGAAGCTGAAAAGCTGAACAAAACCGTCATCGCCTACGGCGTCAAGCCGGCGGTGGAAGGCGGCCGGCGCGTGGACGTGCACGCCAACATCCTGGCGACCAACCCGCAGGGCGGTTTTACCTTCGGCGCGGAAGTGCTGGGAAGCGCAGCCACCGTGGAGCTGCAGGTGCCAGGCAGGCACAACGTTGCCAACGCCCTGGCCGCCCTGACCGTCTCCCAGTTGCTCGGCCTGCCCCTGCTGGACGCCTCCCAGGCGCTGGGAAAGTTCACCGGCAACGGGCGGCGCTTCGAGCTGCGCGGCGAAGCCGGCGGGGTGACCGTCGTCGACGATTACGCCCACCACCCGACCGAGATCCGGGCCACCCTGGCCGCCGCCCGGGCCCGCTACGCCAAGCGTCGCATCTGGGCGATCTGGCAGCCGCACACCTACTCGCGCACCCAGGCGCTCTTCGACGATTTCGCCGCCGCCTTCGGGGATGCCGACGAAGTCGTCGTCACCGAGATCTACGCCGCCCGCGAGCCCAGGCAGGAGTTTTCCTCCCGGCAGGTCGTGGACGCCATGCTCCTTCGGGGCACTTTGCAGCGCCCGGCCCACTTCATTGCCGAGCTGAACGACGTGAGCAATTATCTGATCGCCAATCTTCGCCCCGGCGACGTGATGCTGGTTTTTTCCGCCGGGGATGCCGACCGGGTCAGTACCGACGTGCTGGCCCACCTGAAGGAGGTGTCGAATGGATGAAAAGAAGCGTGTCTATGAAGCCGATACGATGGCGCTGCCGCCCCTGCGCATGGTCCTTGGCGACGTGCCCTCCCCCGACCCGGCGCAGCCGCGCAAGCAAAATCCACGCCTGCTCAAGGAGCGGGAGATGATCGTGCCGGTGAAGCGCCTGATCGCCCACCTGGAAGGGAAGAAGTAACCCGGCTGCCCTCCCCGGCAACCGAGATCATCCGAGAATGAACATGAACGAATCCGTCCTTGCAGAGCTGCGCACCGCCTTTGGCGACCGAATGCAGGAGAACGTACCCCTCTCCGGCTATACCTCGGCGCGCATCGGCGGCCCGGCAGACGCCCTGGTCTTCGTCCGCACATCGGCCGAGCTCCAGCAGGCTGCCCTGAAGCTCTGGGAGATGGATATCCCCTTCGTCCTGCTGGGCGGCGGCTCGAACGTGCTGGCCTCCGACCGGGGCCTGCGCGGCGTGGCGATCGTCAACCGGGCCCGCCTGGTCAAGTTCGACTCGCAGGGCGAGCCCCCCTCCGTCCGGGCCGAATCGGGCGCCACGCTGAACGACATCGCCCAGCGGGCAGCCCGCCTGGGCCTGAGCGGACTCGAGTGGGCCGCCACGGTCCCCGGATCCCTGGGCGGCGCGGTCTACGGGAATGCCGGGGCCTTCGACGGCGACACCGCCGGCAACCTGCTGACGGTCGACTTGCTCGATCGTTCCGCCGGCCCGCAGACCTGGACGACCGACCGGATGGACTACGCCTATCGCAGCAGCGTCCTGAAGAAGAACCGCCAGCCCATGCTGATCCTATCGGCCACCCTCGGCCTGGGCCGCGGCAACCGCCAGGCCATCCAGGCGAAGATGGAACAGTTCTCCACCCAGCGGCGGGCCACCCAGCCGCCCGGCGCCAGCATGGGCTCGATGTTCAAGAACCCGCCCGGCGACAAGGCCGG
>DATJPX010000122.1:0-6634 GCA_035506155.1 Anaerolineales bacterium | reverse complement strand
ACCGCCTACGCCGAGATCGACTTGGCCCGGCCGAAGGAAAACGTCAACCATAGCGGGTTCATGCCGGAGGAACGCCTCGGGCTGGGCGAATTCTTCGAGGCCGGATTGGTCGACACCTTCCGCACGCTCCACCCGGATACGGTCAAGTATTCCTGGTGGGACATGGTGACACGCGCCCGCGAGCGCAATGTAGGCTGGCGCCTGGACTATTTCATGGTCTCCCCCGATCTGAAGGACCGCCTCGTCGCCGCGGACATCCACGAAGATGTGATGGGCTCGGACCATTGCCCGGTCAGCCTGGTACTATCCGTATGACCGCCAAACAAGGAGGGCTTCCACAGGCCTTCTGCTTTCGCGATGAAACAAGAGCCGTGAAATGAAACAACCTGAAAACTGCAAATACACCCCCTTCGAAGCCTACTTGCGCAAGCTCGCCGAGGCCAAACAGGAGGTGATCCTCACGTTCGAGCAGATCGACCGGACCATGCCCAGCCCTCTGCCGAAGTCCGCCCGGACCCGCCTCAACTGGTGGGACAACGAGGTCCACAGCGGACTGTCCCACAAGAACGCCTGGCTCAACGCCGGCTGGAAGGTGGATTCGGTCGACCTGGAGAAGGAGCGAGTGCGCTTCGTCAGGTCCTGAAGATGTCGGCGCTTTCCGGCCAGAACGACGGATCATTCCTCGTTTTTTTACATCAGGGACAGGCATCTCCCGATTGCCGTTATTTGTGAGAAGGTCCAGAGGAGATCGAGAATTTTGGGTCCCGCCGGCAATGAAGCCGCGGACCCTGCCGTCTCGCCGGAAGGCGGGCCGGCGTCATTTCATCATCCGAGGTCTTATCAATGAGTAGCAAAAAGATCCAGGCTTTGATCCAATTATTCCGGCCAGAGCTGCCCTTTGCCGCCGGGGTTTGCGTCGTCGTGGGCGAGGTGATCGCCAGCCGTGGGTACCCGTCCCTTTTGGACGTTGCCCTGGGCTTCCTCTGCGGCGCGTTCATCTCCGGCTCGGCCATCGTTTCGAACGACTATTTCGATCTCGAAGTGGATCGGGTCAACACGCCGGGCCGCCCGCTGCCGATGGGAACCGTCACCCCTGGCGAGACGATCTTTTTTACCATCGGCACGCTGGTCGTCGGCCTGGCGGCTGCCATTGGGATCAGCCTGCCGGCCTTCGGCCTGTGTCTCGCCCTGGGCCTGATCAGCTTCCTGTACAACTGGAAATTCAAGGAGGCGGGGCTGGCCGGAAATCTAATGGTAAGCACCTGCGTGGCGCTGACCTTCCTCCTAGGCGGGATGGCGGTCGGGGGGATCTGGAACAAAACCGTCTGGGCGTTCGGCCTGATGGCCTTCTTCCTCGACCTGGGCGAAGAAATTGCCGGCGACGCGATGGACGTGGAAGGGGACAAGAAACGGGACTCCAAGTCCCTCGCCATCCTCTACGGCAGGAGTTTCGCCCTGCGCATTTCGAGCGTCCTGTTCGGCCTGGTGGTCCTGATCAGTTTCCTGCCGGCCCTTTTCGGGTGGCTTGGGTCGAGCTACCTGATCGTGATCTCCCTGACCGATCTGCTGATCGGCGTTTCCGTCGTCGGTCTCCTGAAAAGCCGGACGCCCGAAGAAGGCCGCAAGTTCATGCGCAGGATCTACCTGGGGGCAACCTTCGGTGTGCTTGCGTTCATCATTGGAAAAATCCTGGTCTAGGTCCCCGCCGGAATCGGTTGCATACGTCGGGAAAGAAGAGCGGTCTGGAAATAGGGTAATGAAAAACGCGCCCGCAAGCGGGCGCGTTTTTCATTACGGAGAAGAGTGTCTCGCCTATTTGGTGTGGTAGGAGGGAATATTCATTCCGGAAGCCAGGGCTGCCTGCGGGCCGGGCCGCAGCCAGGGCGAGCGCAGCCGTTCCGCCAGGTGCTTGCCGATCACGAGCAGGGCAAGGCGGAGCATTCCCAGCCAGACCTTCAGACAGTGCCGCTCGGGGTAATCCGCCCGCAGCCGGTACCCATCCCGCTCGATGGCATCCAGGATGCACTCGAAACGGGCGCAGTAGAAGACGCCTGCCAGCTTGCAGCGCAGAACGTCGAGGGAGTCGATGTAGGCTTTGCCCTCCCGGAAGCAGGTCCGGGCCAGTTCGACCTGCTCGCGTACCCAGGCGCGGAAGCGCTCGGAATCCAGGTCGAGCGGGCGGATGTCCTGGTCACACAGCGCCTCCGCCGGGACGTTGATGATCCCGACCGGCAGGTCCTCGCGCACATCCCGCAGCATGTGGGTGATGTGAGCGCCCGTGACCGCCAGGTTGCGGTCGGAGGTCTTCGGGTAGGACTCGCCGTTGCCGATGAAGTACTGGATGCCGTCCATCACGGCGGTCGCCAGGTTGGAGGTGTACTCCGCCAGTTCACTGCGGCTGGCCAGTCGGCCGCGGCGGATAGCGTCGAACTCGATGACCGTCATGAAGTTGCGGATGAAAGAGCGCAGCCCGCTCTCAGGCTTGCGGTCGTGGGCGATCAGGTCGGCCAGCATGGCCTCCTCCGGGCAGAGATCCCCGGGGCGCTGGCCCCGGTAGAGCTGCTCGATCAAGGTCTTCTGGCGCAGGATGAACGCAAAGCTTTCGGCCGAATCTTTGAATTCGAGGTCGATGCGGTCGTCGGCCCAGCGGAAATAGGCGTAGGCGCGCAGGCAGTCGTCGACCAGGTCCTGGTCGGCGAGAAGCTGTGCGGTGAGATAGGATTGCTTGCTGCTGGCCCAGGTGATCCTGCGAGCCAGGCTTGCAGTGGTGTTGCTCATAGCGGCATCTCCTCCTGTACGCGCCGGGCGGCCAGGTCGGCCGAGACCAGCACGGTCGGCAGTCCCGTACCCGGATGGGTGCTGGCGCCGACGAAGTACAGGTTGTGGTAACGGTTGTGGCGGTTGTGCGGGCGGAACCAGGCCATCTGGGTCAGCTTGTGGCTCAGGCCGTGGGTGGAACCGCGGGTCAGGTTGTAACGGTCCCGCCAATCGGTCGGGACGAAGCTTCGCTCGACCTTGATATGGGCTTCCAGGTCCGGGACGCCCAACTCGCCGAGGCGGCGCAGGACGTAGGCGCGGGCCTTCGCCTGCAGGCCGGGCCAGTCCTGGGAAAGGGCCGGGTTGACATGCCCGACCGGGACGGCCACGTAAAGGGTGTCGCGGCCGGCCGGCGCCATCGACGGGTCCAGGCGGACCGGGGCGTGAACGTAGAAATTGGGCTCGTCGGACATGATGGTGGCTTTGAAGATGTCCTCGAAGCTCTGGCGGTAGTCGCCGTTCAGGTAAAGATTATGCGGACCGAACTGAGGGAACTGCTTGTCCAGGCCCCAGTAGAACATGATGGTCGAGCAGCCGTATTCCATCTTATCGATCCGGCCGGCCGTGCCGTCGTCGGGCAGGAGCGAGCGGTAGACGTAGCCCAGGTCGGCGTTGGCCACCACCACATCGGCGGGAAGGCTGCGGCCGCCCGCCAAGGTGACGCCGGTCGCCCGGCCACCCTCGACCAGGATCTTCTCGACCGGCGCATTATACACGAATTCGACGCCCAGCTTTCCGGCAATCCCGGTCAGGGCTTCGGCGATGCGGTACATCCCGCCCATCGGATAGTACAAACCGTCGGCCAGCTCGGTATACTGCATCAGTGAATAAGTCGCCGGGGAATCGTACGGGCTGAGGCCCATGTACATGTCCTGGAAGGTGAAGGCCATCTGCAGGCGCGGGTCCCGGAAGTAGCGGCCGGTATAGTCGGTATGGCGGGTAAGGGTCTTCAAGCGCAGGAACAAGCTGAGCATGCGCGGATTGATGAATTCGGGCAGGCTGCGGAAATCCCGCTCGATCAGGTTCGGCAGGGACAGGCGGTAGTGCTCGCCTCCCTCGGACAGGTATGCCAGCAGGCGGTCGTAGCTGCCCGGCTCGATGGCTTCCAACTGGGCCTTCATGCGATGCATGTCGGGCGTCAGTTGGAGCGCCGAGTCGTCCGGGAAATAGAGATGGTAGGTTGGGTCGAGACGGCGCAGGTCGAGATGGTCTTCCATCCGCTCGCCCAGTGCCGTGAACGTTTCAGCGTACAGCTCGGGCATCAGGAAGAGGGTCGCCCCGGTGTCGAAGGTATGCCCGTCGATCGTCATCCGCCCGCAGCGGCCGCCGGCCTTCTCGTTCTTCTCGATCACTTTGACGTGGTAGCCACGGCGCGCCAGGCGGGCCGCAGTGGCGATCCCGCCAATGCCCGCCCCAACGACGATGACATTCCGATTGTCTGTGTTCTGGCTCATTGTCTGTCCTTGCAGGTATTTACTCTCAGGAGATATACGCAGGAACAGGGGAATTGGTTCTTTAATTCACAAGCTTCCCGGCCAGAATATTCCTAATCGAACGTTTACAATTTTCCGTCATTATTGATGCATAATAAGCAAAATCTTTGAGGCAGGAAGCTGCCCGCTTCGGCAATGGAGTAGTTCATTGGAAAGGATTTGCTCGATATGCCTGAGCCGATTATTCGTACTGAACATCTTTCCCGAACCTTTGGCGAAGTAAAGGCCGTCGATGACCTTTCGCTGGCCGTGCCTGCAGGGATCGTCTTCGGGTTCCTCGGGCCCAATGGGGCCGGAAAGACCACCACGATACATCTTTTACTAGGCCTGCTCGAACCCACCCTGGGCCAAGCCTGGGTGCTCGGCTTCGATACACGCACACAGGCCGGCGAGATTCGCGCCCACTGCGGCGCGCTGCTCGAGTTTTCCGGCCTCTACGAACGCATGACCGCCGAGGACAACCTGGATTTATACGGGCGGATCTACCAGATGTCCTCTCTGGACCGGAAGTCGCGGATCAAAGAACTGCTCACCCACCTGGACCTGTGGGAGCGGCGCAAAGAGCAGGTGAATAAATGGAGCCGGGGGATGAAGCAAAAACTGGCGGTGGCCCGGGCCATATTTCACCGCCCCCCATTGATCTTCCTGGATGAACCGACCGCAGGATTCGACCCGGTGGCGGCAGCCGCCCTGCGCGCAGACCTTGCTGCCCTGGTGGCTCGTGAAGGCGTGACCGTTTTCCTCAATACCCACAACCTGACCGAGGCGGAAAAACTTTGCGCCCAGGTGGGTGTAATCCGCAACGGCAAGCTATTAATGGTTGGCAGCCCTGACGAATTGCGCACGCGCAAAGGCAGTTCCCACGTCGAGATCACAGGACAGGGATTTACCGGGCAAATCCTGGCTTCGCTGCGGGCGCGGCCGGAGGTGGCCGGGATAGAACAGCAGGACGGCAGGCTGCTGATCGAGCTGCGCGGGGAGGCCAGGACCGCTCCCCTGGTGAGCCTGATCGTCCAATCCGGAGCCGAGGTTGAGGAGGCGCGCCGGGGGGAGAGCAGCCTGGAAGACGTTTTCCTGACGTTAATGAAAGAGAACAAAAATGAGTGATCTCTGGACGGTTGTCTGGAAGGAATGGCGGGACAGCATCTTTCCGGGAGGAAAGATCGAATATCTTCGTCCCCTGGTTTTCATCACTTTCCTCGGGATTGTCCTGCCGTTCGTCGACAGGCAGGGTTGGCTGGCGCTCTCAGGCGCAATGGTGTTTGCGAGTGTCTTCTTCCCGTATTTCTATATCCTCAATTACATCGGCGACGCGTTCGCCGGGGAGCGTGAGCGCCACACCCTGGAAACGCTGTTGGCCAGCCGGATATCGGATCGAGCGATCTTGTTGGGAAAGGTCATTGCCACCGTCAGTTATATCTGGGGGATGACGGTCCTTGCCTCGCTGCTCGGCCTGGTCATCGTGAACCTGGCGAAGGGACCGGGACCGTGGGCGTTTTATACGCCGGTCAGTGGTTGGGCAGCCGTGCTTGTCGCCGGCATGCTGGCCTGTCTCCTGGCTGCCAGCGGCGGGATATTGGTTTCGTTGCACAGCGCGACGACCCGGCAGGCGCAGCAGACCCTGCTCCTGGGTTCACTGGCGCTGTTCGTGGTGATCTTCTTCACGGCCAGGGCGCTGCCGTCGCAATGGTTCCGAGGGATGAGCCCATCCCAGATATTCCTGGTCGCCCTGCTGGTCATGGCTTTGCTCGACGCCCTATTACTGGGGATCGCGATGGCCAGCTTCCGCCGCTCGCGCCTGCTCTTGAAGTAATCATCGCCAGCGAGGTGAGTCAAAGATAAAAAGCAGGCGGCTCCGCGCGGAGCCGCCTGCCGCATAAGATATGCAATCCTTAGTATGACGAATTCGAGTGAGAAATCTCCAGGTCATTGACCTGCATGAAGGCCGGGACGACGATGGCGGTCGGATTGCGGGCCCCGTAGCTCTGGGAGGTGTTATACGGGACCGTCGCCTTCGAGAGCCAGGCGACCTTGTCGCCGAAGACATCCAGCAGGCTTTGGGTCAGGCGGACGTTGTAGGGCACGACCACCGAACCGTCCTTCCTGAGAAGCAGGGCGCCGAAGCGCGAGCTGCCGGTGATGATCCCCTTGGACGGGTTGACGATATTCATATAGTGCAGGAAGGGGATATAGAGGACATCCTTCTTGCGCGGGCGTTTGACCAGGTCCTCGAGCGTCTCGACCGGCTCCTGCCCGCCGCACAGCGAGATGCTGCGATGCGAGACGGTGTGGCCGGTCGGCTTTGCGCCGAACTCATCCGCATC
>DATJPX010000121.1:0-4474 GCA_035506155.1 Anaerolineales bacterium | reverse complement strand
AAGAGCATTTTGGATGCTGGATGGGGATACCTGAAACAACACCTGGCAGACAAAGCGGCAGAAGCTGGTCGCCAGGTTGTTCTGGTCAATCCATCCTATACATCCAAAACTTGTTCTTCCTGTGGTGTGTTGTTTGAAGGTCTATCCCTCGCGGACCGATGGATTGAATGTTCCTGCGGCCTTTCGATCGATAGAGATGTAAATGCTGCTTTGAATATCTTATGGGTCGGACAGACCCATTGGGGCAAAAGCACAGACACTGGTCTAAGGCTGCCCCAAGAAGCCCCACCGCTTTCCCGGAAGGACACCGGGACGGTGTAGCGGTCGGGGAGTGTCACGCCTTGCTTTTAGGCAAGTTATAATTGCTTTTGTGCAGCTACTTATGAGCCGAAAAAGTGTCCTGGACCTTCTGAAGAAGCACCAGACCGAACTACGGAAACTGGGTGTTCGATCGCTGGCTTTATTCGGTTCTGTTGCACGCGACCAGGCCGGCCCGGACAGCGATGTAGATTTGCTGGTTGAATTCATGGAAGCCCCCAATTTCGACCGCTTTATAGATGTAAAGATCTATCTCGAAGATTTGATCGGATGCCGGGTGGATCTGGTCATGCCTCAATCCGTTCGCCCGCAGATGCGTCCCTACATCGAGCAGGATCTGGTCTATGTTGCGTGATTTTCGCCTTTACTTGGTCGATATCCGAAGGGAATTATCCCTTTGACAAACCCATCCTTACAGACGCTTGACATGACATATTACAGTATTGTCAGACAAGGGTATCAGAGTATAATACATATGACAATTCCGATGGAATCCATCAGATATCATCAAAGCAGGGCGGATAATGTGTGATTCATGGAAGCGGAACTTTTGCACTTTGATGTCGTAGATTATAAGGGCAGAAGAATTGTCTGTACAGAACTTCAGTGGGCCAATCATATTGCCACCGATCAAAATCATTTATTCATGGCCGAATGTGAGGATGAGATAATTGCGGCTTTAAAAAACCCAGATCATAGAATCAGATATCACGACCGAAGGAACCCCAAGCGAAAGCGCGTGTATTACAAGTTGAGTAAATCTGGAGATTACTATACTAAAGTTGTCGTTGAATACGACGATGATAATTGCTCTGGCGTTGGTCACGTGGTGACCGCCTATATGCCAGATAAAATGACAGACGGCGAAAAACCGGAGCTCTGATATGAACAACCTCGTTAATATTACGGCATTAAAAACTGACTATTGGCATGAATTGTCTAAGAGGCGGGGGGTCAAGCCAATTAACCGCTATGATGCCGACCTCGATATATTGTTTGTCTATTTCTCCGATAAGGAGACAGATCGAATCATCACACATGAAGTCGATCAAAACGTCGCATTCCTTTATAGACACTCTGACAAAGAAATTATCGGAATGAAAATAGATGCATTTGAGAGAGAATTCTTGCCGCGCGTTCCAGAAACAAGAGTTTGGAAACTGAGCGATTCCGGGGTTAGTCTTAATGGGATGTGTGATATTGTTTTTGCCGTCGAAAGAACCGATCGTCCGGTTTCCGTTCCATATCGAATTGATCGTGAGATCAAGGCACTGGAACCTGTATTCGCTTAGTTCGGATTTGCTCAATATAAAGGCCCGGCTTGTTGCCGGGCTTTTAAATTGAATCTCTCCGTTACGTAACGGAGAAATTGGTCGCCGACGCTAAATAGCGTCGAATTACTTATCGGCCCCCTTCTTCTCTTTGGCTTTTTTTCCTTCGGTTTGGCTTGATCTTCAGCAGCGCAGCTGAGGCCTCCCTGAACCCAAGAGGAGCGATAGTACGGATCAACCGCGATTGGCAATACACAAATCATCCAATGCACAGCTGAGAAAGACGCCTCCTGCAAGAACGAGGTGCTTTTAATTCTTAGCCGGGAGAGCGGGAAATAGAATTTCTTTGATCTTAAGATCGCTGATAAAAATCCGGGTTTTCAAAAGGAATCACAAGGACCGGGTCTTCGGACCCGGCCCTGTGATCAGGAGGAGAAGAGGAACGCATCGCAGCTGTATCATACCCGTCTGGTCCGGAAACTGCTTGACGCATCTGCTACGACTGCTCTACGCCTCGAAACGCCGGGCGACACCAGGACAGTTCAACGCCGAAAGGGGGGAGGAGAGACAGGCTCTTGTCCTTGCAGAGCCATCTGGTCGTTCTGCCTGGCATTGGAGTGTGAATGACAGGCAGAATCAATATTCATCGCAGACTGGGCGGATCGACCCCGCCTGCCCCCCGGGTCAACTGAACAAAGCCTGCACATCTTCCTTGGAGATGGATTTGAAGAAACTGCCCTCGGCGGCGATCAATTGTTCCACGAGTTTCTTCTTGCGAGACTGGAGTTCCAGAATTTTCTCCTCAACCGTGTCGCGGGTGATGAATTTGTAGATGAAAACCGGTTTCTCCTGCCCGATGCGGTGGGCGCGGTCGGCGGCCTGCATTTCCACCGCCGGGTTCCACCACGGGTCGATGTGCAGGACGTAGTCGGCAGCGGTCAGGTTCAGGCCCACCCCACCGGCTTTCAAGCTGATCAGAAAGAAGGAAAGGGACGGGTCACCCTGGAACTGGTCCACCCGTTCCTGGCGGTTGTGTGTCCGCCCGTCCAGGTAGGCGTACGACAACCCAAGTCCCCGCATTTCCTTTTCGAGCAGGTGGAGCGTCTGGACGAACTGAGAGAAGACCAGCGCTTTATGCCCTTCAGCCTGGAGCGTGTCCATGGTTTCGAGCAGCACCTCGAACTTGGCTGAATTGCCCTTGTAGGTGGGCTCGACGAGCGCCGGGTGGATGCAGATCTGGCGCAGGCGCAGCAGGCCTTCCAGGATCTTCATGCGGGCATTTTCCATCCCGTCTTCATCGATGATGCCAAGCAGCAGGCCGCGGTAGTAATCCCGGGTCTGCTGGTACAGTTTGCGCTGGGAAGGCTCGAGGTCGGTGAAGACGATGCGTTCGGTGCGGGGCGGCAATTCGGGAGCCACCTGTTCCTTGGTTCGACGCAGCAGGAAGGGATGGATCATGCGCTTGAGCAGGGCCGCCGTCTCCTCGCTCTGGCGATTCTCGATCGGCGCGGCGAACTCGCGCTTGAAATATTCCATGCTGCCCAGCAGGCCGGGATTGACAAACGCGAACTGGGACCACAGTTCGAACGTGTTGTTCTCCACCGGAGTGCCGGTCATGGCCAGGCGGTGCTCAGCCTGGATCAGGCGGACTGCCCTGGCGCTCTGGGCCATCGGATTCTTGATCGCCTGGGACTCGTCCAGGATGGCATACTGAAAGCAGTAGGCGCGCAGGTGTTCAATGTCCCGCAGCAGGGTGCCGTAGGTGGTCAGGACGATATCGAAAGCGCCGAAGTCGACGGCCCCTTTATTTCGGGAAGTGCCGTAATATTCCAGGATCTGCAGGTCGGGCGTGAAGCGGGCGGACTCGCGCTGCCAGTTTGCCAGCAGGCTTTTGGGGACAACCAGCAGCGTCGTACCCCCGGCCCCGGCTTCTTTCAGCGATTGGAGGAAGGCCAGCACCTGGATCGTCTTCCCCAGGCCCATGTCGTCGGCCAGGATGCCGCCGAAGCGGTAATCGCGCAGGAAGTGCAGCCAGTCGAGCCCGGCCTGTTGATACGGGCGCAGCTGACCGGTAAATCCCCGGGGGGCAGGCTGTGGCTGGATGCCGTCCAGTGTTTTCAGGCGATCGCGTTGCTGGTAGAACTCCGGGGCGATCTCCGTCTTGTCCGCATCCGCGAGCAGTTCATCGACCAGGGAAAGCTGCAGGTTGTTCAGGCGCAGTCCCGAGCCGGTTTCCTCCCCCAGGGCGAACAGGTGTTTGTACCGTTCCAGCCAGGCTTCGGGGATCTGGCCGATGGAGCCGTCGGCCAGCTTGATGTAATGTTCGCCTTTGCGCAGTGCCTTGCGGACCTCTGCCAGAGCGATCTCCTGGTCGCCGTACTGGACGGTGGCATTCAGTTCGAACCAGTCGAGGCCGGAATTGACACTGACCCGCAGGACGGGGGTGTTGTGGTTGATCTTGCCGAGGGCGGAGGTATCGCCGAAAATCTCGAAGCCGGCCTGGGTCAGGGCCGGGATGCAGTGCATGAGAAAATCGTAAGGGTGCAGGCGGGCGCGTATCTCGAAGGTGCCATAAGGAAATTCACGCCCGGCGCGCTTCAGGCCGAAGCGGGCGTCGGTCAACAGCTCGTAGAACTGCGCCTCCCGTTCCGGCTGGCGGTGGATGTGCAGCAGGGTCCAGGAGCCGGGCAGGTCCATGGTGGACTGGTGCACCGGATCCGGGTCTGCCTGGAGTTCATGCTCGCCGTAACCGAAGCGCACTTCGGCCATCAGCGTCCCGCGCTCGGCGCGCAGGTACAGGCGCGGGATGGCCTCTGCCGTGACGTCCTGGACCTCCACCATTTCGCCGTGCACCGGGAGGCGCGCCGCAATCTGATGATAATACT